>NZ_JBISDG010000011.1:0-91870 GCF_044472985.1 Roseovarius salis
AACCACCCCCCACCCCCCCCCCCACCCCCCCCCCCCCCCCCCCCCCCCCCCCCCCCCCCCCCCCCCCCCCCCCCCCCCCCCCCCCCCCCCCCCCCCGGCCGCTGGCAGGGGTATTTGGACCAAGAAGAAGGGCATTGGCGGATGACGGCCGAGATTATTGACGGGAAAGCCTTCAGCGCGCGGATCCGGGACAAGGTGGCGGACCACGTCGCGCGGCTGAGGGATCAGCACGGGATCACGCCGGGGCTGGCGGTGGTGCTCGTCGGCGAGGACCCGGCGAGCCAGGTCTATGTCCGCTCCAAGGGCAAGCAGACCGTCGAGGCGGGGATGAACTCCTACGAGCACAAGCTTGACGCCGACACGTCCGAGGCCGACCTGCTGGCGCTGGTCGACCGGCTCAACACCGCCCCTGACGTTCACGGCATCCTGGTCCAGCTTCCGCTGCCCGGCCACATCGACTCCGACAAGGTCATCAACGCGATCAACCCCGCGAAGGACGTGGACGGCTTTCACATCTCCAATGTCGGCCTGCTGGCGACGGGGCAGAAAGCCATGGTGCCGTGCACGCCGCTTGGCTGCCTCATGATGCTGCGCGACCACCATGGCAGCCTGAGCGGGCTCGACGCGGTGGTGATCGGGCGGTCGAACATCGTCGGCAAGCCGATGGCGCAGCTCTTGCTGGGTGACAGCTGCACCGTCACGATCGCGCATTCGCGTACCAAGGATCTGCCGGGCACGGTGCGCCGCGCGGATATCGTGGTGGCTGCCGTGGGCCGGCCGGGCATGGTGCCGGGCGACTGGATCAAGGAGGGCGCGACCGTCATCGACGTGGGGATCAACCGGGTCGAGGCGCCCGAAAAGGGCACCAACGAGGATGGCAGCGTCAAGACGCGCCTGGTGGGCGACGTGGCGTTCGACAGCGCCGTGGAACGCGCGGGGGCGATCACGCCGGTGCCCGGCGGGGTGGGCCCCATGACCATCGCCTGCCTGCTGGCCAACACCGTGACGGCCTGCTGCCGCGCCAACGGGCTGGAGGAGCCGGAAGGGCTCACCGCGTGAGCCGGGTGCTCAGCCGCCCGTCACGACCGCGTGCATCAGCCGGCCTGGCAGAAGGGTGAAGATTCCCGCCCCCAGCAGGGCGATCCAGACCAGTTGCAGCATCGCCCGCCGGTGATCGGCCACGCGCCGTCGGAGGGCGGCGCGGACGCCATGAACCAGCCCCAGCAGGGTGGCCACCGAGAGCAGGTGGATCAGGCTGAACGGGCCGGCTTGGCCGATCGTGTGGATCCAGAAGCTGCTGATCGCGGTCACGGCCATCGCCAGAACCCATGCCCAGCCCAGAACGCGGTGTGCCCGCTGCTCGCGCGGCAGGACAAGGATGGCCAGCGTGAGGCCGAGCAAGCCAAGCGCGGTGAAGGCGTGAAGCCGGATCGCCGGTGTGGTATCCAGAAGTGGCTGAAGTGTCATGTGATGTCTCCCCGTTCCGGTCTCGGGTGGTTGTCCCGGCCGGTATCGGGCAGGTGTGGATGACCATGCCACGGGGCTTGCGCGAATGGCACGCGGGATGCGGGAGCGAGCAGACATGCAATCCACGCTTCGTGAATTGTCCCGCTGGCGGCTGCCGCTGGGGTTCTGGGCGATCCTGACGGTGCTGGCGGCGGTGGCCGGCCCGTTCGGCACGCTGGAGGCGCTGGCGCTCTTGCCGCGGCTGATCTACTGGGCGGTGGTTGTCGGCGGGGCTTATCTAGCGCGGCGCCACCGGGATCATCGTGCCGGTCAGCAGGGCGATGTGCGTTTCGGCGCCGTCGCGGACGGCATAGACATCCGATTGCACGATCACCAGGCGGCGGCCGGGCTTGACCACGTGTCCGCGCGCGACCAGCCGCTCGCCCGCCCCCGGCGCCAGAAGGTTGATCTTCATCTCGGTGGTCAGGACCTCGTGATCCTCGGGCATCGTCGACAGGGCCGCGTATCCCGCGGCGCTGTCGCCGATGGCGAAGGTCAGCCCGGCATGGGCGAAGCCCTGCTGCTGGCGGCTCGTCTCCAGGATCGGCGCCGTGATCTCGACCGCGCCGGGGGCCATGCGCGACAGTTCCGCCCCAAGCGTGGCCATCATCGACTGTGCGGCGAAACTCTCGCGGATTTTCTCGGCCATGGCCGGGGTCATGGGCGGGCCCTCGTTTCGGTCCGGGGCAGCCTAGACCGCCGCGTCGCGGAATTGAACAGGCGTTTATCGGTGCAGCGGCACCGGGCGCGGCGTGTCGCCGGTGAGCACCGCCACCGTCGCCGGGCGCATGAGACCCGACAGCGGCGGCGTGTCGCTGCGCAGTCCGCCCGTGTAGGTCCCGTAGGCGGGCATGATCACCCTGTCCGCGTCGATCAGGAAGGCGGCGCGCGTGATGGCCCCGCCCCGTGTGCGCAACGTCGTCTTGGGGTGATAGTGCCCCGAGATTTCCCCGCTCTGTCCGGGGCGCGCGACGTGGCGGAAGGTCAGTGGCGGCAGCGGCAGCTCTGCCAGGTGCGTGCCGCCAAGTTCGACCGGGCCGGGGTCGTGATTGCCCTCGATCCAGATCCATCGCCGCCCCGCCTGCAGGGCGGCGATCCACAGCCTTTCCTCCTCGCGCAGGGCCTCGGCCGCCGCGCGGTCGTCGAAGCTGTCGCCAAGGCAGATCACGGTCGCAGGCCCGGTCGCCTTGAGGTCGGCCTCCAGCCGGGCGAGGGTGTCCTGCGTTTCGTAGGGGGGCAGGTACCCCGACCCCAGCCGGGCGCGGCGCTCGGACTTGCCCAGATGCAGGTCCGACACGCACAGCACCCCCCGCCCGGGCCAGTAGAGCGCGCCGGAGCCGAGCGCGACGAGCGGGGCGCCCGCGAGGGTGAAATCATGGCCGGTCATGATACCGCCCTTTTCGCGCGGCCAGCGGCGGGGCGCAACCGCGTCGGGGCGCGCTCTTCAAGCCCTTGCGGGCTTTCATCGCGAAGACGGCCGTCAGGCCGGATGAGCGCCGGCCGGGCCCGTGGCCAGCCCCGCCGCCTGCATCAGCCTTTCGGCCTCTTCCTCGACCAGCCGTTCCCGCGCCGCGCCCTCCACCGGGGTGCGCCCGGCCTCCAGGAACAGCGGCGCGGCGAACGGCGTGACGCGGGGCAGGCGCAGGTGGTCGATGCGCCCGCCAACCCGGGAAATCATTTCCTCGACCCGGCCGAAATCGATGAGGCCGCGCATCGTCTCTGCCCGCGTGATTTTCAGGATCAAGTGATACGGGTCGTACTTTGCCAAGGTGTCATACAGGATATCGGAGGAAAACGTCGCCTGCCGCCCGGACTTGCGCGCGCCGGGGGTGTTGCGCTGTATGAGGCCCGCGATCGTGGCCGAGTCGCGGAAGGTCCGCTTGATCAGCGCGTTGCCCGCAAGCCAACGGTCGAGCCCCTCGCGCAGGGCGGTCATCTCGAAGAGCGGGGCCGGGTCGGTCAGCGGCTCCAGCCCCCATATGAGCGTGGCGTAATCGGTCGAGACGAAGCCCAACGGGGCGAGCCCCAGCTCCTCCATCCGCTTGGTCAGGATGAGTCCCAGTGTCTGCTGTGCGTTGCGACCCGCGAAACCGTAGATACAGACATGCTCGCGCCTCTCGTGGGGAAAGCTCTCGATCAGGAGCCGACCCGCCTGCGGGAGCCTCGACATCTCTGCCTGCAGACGCAGCCAGTCGGCGGTGTGGTCAGGCAGCGCGGACCAGTCGCCGGCGTTCAGGAACCGCAGGATGCGCTGGCTGAGCTGGGTCGAGGTGGCGAACTTGGTCCCGGCAAAGGTTGCGATCCTCGGCTCGCGGCCGCGATCGCGACTGACCTCGACCACCATCTCGCGCAAACTTTCGTAGCGCACGATCTCGCCGCCGATGAGGAAGGTGTCGCCGGGGGTGAGAGAGGCGGCGAAGCCTTCCTCGATCTCACCGAGGGGCGCGCCGCCGCGGCGGCGCTGCATCCGGACCTTCAGCAGGTCGCTGTCCTGGATGGTGCCTATGTTCATGCGGATCAGGCGTGCCGCCCGCGGGTCGCGCAATTGCCATTTTCCGTCCGGTCGCTGCTTGAGCCGCTGCCACTGGTCGTAGGCGCGCAGCGCGTAGCCCCCCGTGGCGCAGAAATCGAGGCAGGCGTCGAATTCCGCGCGGGTGAGGTCGGCGTAGGCGCCGGCGGTGGTGACCTCGGCAAAGAGGGCGTCGGCGGAGAAGGGGCCGGCGCAGGCGCGGATCAGGATGTGCTGGCACAAGACGTCCTGCGGGCCGCGCCCGCGCGGCTCCCCGTCTAGGTCGCGCTCCCGCACGGCTTGCAGGGCGGCATGGCATTCCACCACCTCGAAGCGGTTGGCGGGCACCAGCAGGGCCTTGGACGGCGCGTTGTAGTTGTGGTTGGCCCGCCCGATGCGCTGCACCAGCCGCTTGACGTTCTTTGGCGCGCCGACCTGGATCACCAGGTCGACATCGCCCCAGTCGATGCCGAGGTCCAGCGAGCCGGTGCAGACGATGGCGCGAAGCTCGCCCCGCTGCATGGCGGCCTCCACCCGCTCGCGCTGGACCCGGTCGAGGCTGCCGTGGTGAATGCCGATCGGCAGTGACTCCTCGTTGGCCAGCCAAAGCTTGTGAAAGAATATCTCCGCCTGCGCGCGGGTGTTGTGAAAGATGAGCGTTGTCCTGTGCCGCCTGACCTGCTCCAGCACGGCCGGGATCGCGTAGGCTGCGCCACCGCCGGCCCATGGCGGCGCCTCCGTCGTCTGCAGCATCCTGATGTCCGGCTCGGGCCCCGGTTCAGCCACCAGCACGTCGCAGGGGTCGGGGTGGCGCGCCAGCAGACGGGCGATGGCCGCGGGGTCCTCGACCGTGGCCGACAGGCCGACACGCCGCAGCCCCGGGCGCAGCGCCTGCAGCCGCGACAGCGCAAGCATCAGCTGGTCGCCGCGCTTGGAGTCCGACAGCGCGTGGATTTCGTCCACGATCACGCGCTGAACCCCGGCAAAGATGCGGTCCGCGTCCTCGTAGGAGGTCAGCAGGGCAAGGCTCTCGGGCGTGGTCAAAAGGATGTGCGGCGGGTCCGCTCGCTGGCGGCGCTTGGCGGATTGCGCCGTATCGCCGGTGCGGTCCTCCACGCGGATGGGCAGCGACATCTCGGTGATCGGGGCGGTCAGGTTGCGCTTGATATCGCTGGCCAGCGCCTTGAGCGGCGATACGTAGAGCGTGTGCAAACCCTCATGCCCGCCACCGGCCAGCTCGACGAGGCTGGGCAGGAATCCTGCCAGCGTCTTGCCGCCGCCGGTGGGGGCTATGAGCAGTTGCGCCCGCGCGGCGGCGCGCGCCAGCATCTGGCGCTGGTGGGGGTGCAGTGTCCAGCCGCGGGCGGCGAACCAGTCGGACAGGGGCGGTGGCAGCATGGTCATGACCGCAACCTAGCCCGGTCCGGGCGCGGCGGCGAGGGCGTCCGGTGACGACTACTTCACGATCTCCTCGTCGCGTACGAACATGTTGGCCCAGGCGCGGTCGATCAACTCGGGCGTCATCTGGTAGGGTATGCCCTCGAACTCGCAGATGGCGATCATCTGGTCGATCAGGAAGACCGGCTGGTAGTTGGCATAGACGTTGCCGATTTCGGGGTACTTGCGCTTGAGCAGGTGCAGCAGCGCGTCCTCGTCCAGAGGCATTCCCTTCTTCTTGGCCACCATGGCGAAGATCTTGAGGAAATCCGCCTGGCTCGGCCCATCGATCTTGATCTTGAAGAAGATCCTGCGCAGCGCGGCCTGGTCGAATATCTCGTTGGGGTGGAAGTTGGTGGAGAAGATCACCAGCGTGTCGAAGGGCACCTCGAATTTCTCGCCCGATTGCAGGGCGAGGATGTCCTTGGATTCCTCCAGCGGCACGATCCAGCGGTTGACGAGATTCTGTGGCGGTTCGGCCTGACGGCCAAGGTCGTCGACGATGAAAATGCCCCCCGTGGACTTAAGCTGTAGCGGCGCCTGGTAGGTGCGTGCGGTGGGGTTGTAGACCAGGTCGAGCATCGACAGCGACAGCTCGCCGCCGGTCACCACCGTGGGGCGCTCGCAGCGGACATAGCGCGTGTCGAAGGTCCGGCGGCGGCGCAGGCTGTTCGGGTCGTCGCTCTCGGTTTCCGCCTTGGAATGCACGATCGGATCGTAGACCGTGATCACCTGGCCCGAGTACTCGATCGCGCGGGGTACATAGATCTTGTCGCCCATGGCGTTGCGGATGCCGTTTGAGATCGAGGACTTGCCGTTGCCGGGTGGGCCGTACATCAGGATCGAGCGCCCGGCCGAGACGGCCGGCCCGAGATAGTCCAGCAGGCTGTCGGGCAGCACGAGATGCCCCATGGATTCGGTCAGTTCCTTGCGGGTGATCTGCAGGTTGCGGACCGACTGGCGCTTGACCTGCTCGCCATAGACGTCCAGCGGCACGGGCATGGCGCCGAAATACTCCGACTGCGACAGCGCGTCGAGCGCGCGGGACTTGCCGCTGTCGGTCAGTTGATAGCCCATTTCGCCACCTGAATTGGCGTTGAGCGTGCCCGTCGCCTCCACCAGCGCCTGACTGCGGGTCATGTCGATCAGCTCCTGCGTGACGGCGCGGGGCAGGCACAGCGCCTCGGCCAGCTCGCTGACAAGCTCGATGTTCTTGCGGAACATCGTCTTGATCAGGATATCCCGCATCATCACCAGTGACAGTTTCATGTCCTCAACCCGCATCGGCGGCGGGGGCGGCTGAACGCCCTGGTTCATCTGCATGTTCATCGGTTTGCCCCTCTTGGTCCTGTCGTCACGGCCGCGGTCGTGCGGGTCCGGCGCGGGCACAGTATCGATGCCAATGTTGCCGAAATTGTGGAACGTGACGGGCGAGGGATTGACGCGGGTCCGTCATGCGCCGCCGGCGGCGCCGAGTCCCAGATAGATCAGCAGCGTTCCCGCCAGAGCGAAGCCCATCGGGAATTTCCGCCCGCTTTCCCAGCTGGTCCATCCCGGCGCAAGCCGTCGCAGCGGCGTGTGCTTGGCCAAGCGGTGCGTGGCGAAGCAGGCCAGCAGGTTGGCCGTGAACACGAATACCAGCAGGACGCCGTCACCGGGATCGATGAAGGGTGCGGCCGCCGCGATGAACTTGGAATCCCCGGCGCCCATCAGCCCGATCACGTTCGCAAGAAATCCCAGCA
Source organism: Roseovarius salis (assembly GCF_044472985.1). NCBI lineage: Bacteria > Pseudomonadati > Pseudomonadota > Alphaproteobacteria > Rhodobacterales > Roseobacteraceae > Roseovarius > Roseovarius salis. Next base: position 7,195 of record NZ_JBISDG010000011.1, read on the forward strand.
CCAGAACGGCCAGCATCGTGCCCACCCGCCACGCGTATTCGGTCATCGGCAGCGCCAGAAGGCCCACGATCAGAAACGCGCCGGCCAGCAACATCACCGCGAGATTGGGTATGCGCATGCGCGACAGGTCACTCCACATCACCCAGAACGCGATCGGCAGCACCGGCGGCAGGAACCACAGCGCCTCGGCGGGGGTGATCGCGATCACCACTAGTTGCTCACATTGTCCTCGAGCGCGCGCAGCGAACGCGCGGCGGCCTCGAAATGCTGTGGGTGGGTATCGACCGCGTCGCGCAACAGGCCCTTTCCGATGCCGGTATCGCCCTGCTTGATGGCCGACAGGGCCAGCGTGTAGAGCAGCTGCGCCCGTTCGGTCTGATCAGCAGGCACCACGGGCATTGAATATTTCTGCTGCGCCCCGCGCGCGAGGATGAGGTTGTTCTTGGCGGTGAAGAGCGACTCGTCCTGCCGTATCGCGTCGGTGAACAGGCGTTCGGCCTCGGGATAATCCCCGCGCGTCAGCTTGGAATAACCCCAGTTGTTCAGCACGCCGGCCGGGCGCGTGGTCAGCCCCACGGCGGTTTCGTAGAAACTGTCGGCCTTGGTCCATTCCTCGTTGCTGTCGGCGACCATCGCCTCCAGCCGGTAGCGCTTGAACGTCTCGAAGGTGGGCGGCACCTCGTCCAATGCCGCCTCGGCGCGGTCCCACTCGTTGTTGCGGATCAGCGCGTCGGCGAAATCCACCCGGTCCTCGTCGGTGGCTGCCTCGTGCGAGACGACCTTTTTCCACGCCGGCACGGCCTCGGTATAGCGTTTCGCCCGGATCAGTGATTTCGCCAGGCCACGCATCAGGTCTATCCGCCCGGGCTTTTCGGCGGTGGTGCGCTGGAAATACGAAACCGCCTCGTCAGGATCGGCCACGGTGAGCATGACGTCGTTGAGATTGCTCTCGTCGACCACGTTGACACCCTGGAAGGCGCGGTCGACATCCGCCGAGGTCGTCTCTTCGCAGGCGGACAGCACAAACACGCCCGCCGCGCACAGGCCGAATGGAAATATGTGGCGCATTACTTGCGTCCTTTTACTGCTCTTGCCTCGTCACGGTATCTTGCGGATCAGGTAGTCGCTGCTGCCCCGCCGTACCAGTTTGTAATCGTTTCCTGACGATGCATCATAATCCGGATTTTCGAATTTTTCGAGGGCCAACCGCAGATTGTCGCGAATAGAGTCACTTTGGCCATCATCGAAGGCATAGGCGCGGCGGAAGACCTCCGCCGCCTCGGCAATCTTGCCCATTTCCATCAAGACCACGCCGAGATTGTTCCAGATCTCCGGTGCGTTCTCGTCGCGGTCGAGCGCGCGGCGCAGCACGCGCTCGGCGGTGTGCAGCCGGCCGAGTTTCAGGTTGGCGGTGCCGATCCCGGCCAGAACGTCGGCTGTCATGCCTTCCGAGAGGGCGGCGCGGGAGTAGGCGTCGATGGCCAGCTCGTACTCTCCGGCGTCCATCAGGCGGTGCCCCACCTCCATGGCGTCGGGCGCCGCGGCGCCCGGCTTCAGGCCGGGGGCATAGGGGCCGGTATCGCGCGCGCCCTCCGCGCATGACACGAGGCCCAAGAGTACCGAGAAAACTGCCGCTGCCCGTTTCACCCTTGCCCCGCGGATTGGGGCCGCCGCTATTGCCCGGCCATCGAGAAGAGTTCCATGATGCCGATGACCGACGGCCCGACCAGAATGATCAGTAGTGGCGGGATGGTAAGCATCATGGTCGCCAATGTCATCTTCGTCGGCAGCTTGTTGGCCTTTTCCTCGGCCCGCATGACCCGTTTGTCACGCATCTCCGAGGCATAGACGCGCAGCGCGTCAGCAATCGAGGTGCCGAAGGACTGCGACTGGATCAGCACCGTGACGAAGCTGGAGATATCCTGCACCCCGCAGCGTTCGGCCATGTCGCCCAGAACGGAGGGCTTGTCGCGCCCTGCCTTCATCTGCTGGGACACGATCATGTATTCCTCCGCCAGCGCCGGGAAGGATGACTGGATCTCGGCCGCGACGCGCACGATGGCCTGGTCGAGCGATTGCCCCGCCTCGACGCAGGTGAGCATCATGTCGAGGCTGTCGGGGAATCCCTCCTCGATTTCCGCCTGCCGTTTCTGCTGGCGCTTGGTGACCCAGTACTTGGGCAGCATGTAGCCCACGCCGCCGGGGCCGAGGATGTACATCATCATCTGCGTGGGCGTTGTATCCTCGTCGGACTTGAAGAGGATGAAGTACAGAACACCCAGCACCAAGAACCCGATCCCGAGCGCGAACTGCGCGAAGTGAAAGAAGCGCACCGCGTCGCGGTCGCGGTATCCCGCCTGCATCAGCTTCAGCCGTATCTCGCTGAGCTGCTTTTCGTCCTGCGGCTCGAGAAAGCCCGCGTACTTGTCGAGCTTCTCGTTGGGGCTGCGGGCGCGCAGGGCCTGCTTGGACCGTTCCGGCGCCCGGCCCGTGTCCGGCGCCTTCTTGAGCTTGTCCAGCGGATCGTTCGCCTGCTTGATGAGCAGCGGGATCGTGACGAGGACAAGCAGCACGCCGAGCGTGCCGATGACGATGAGCGGACCGAACGGGCCGAGTGACTCGGTCAGTGCGCTGGTGATCTGTGCGATGGGTCCCATGATTGCCTCGCCGCCTCAGACCTTGATGTTCACGAGCGAGCGCATGACGAACAGGTTGGCGACCAGAAACGCCCCCACCACCACGCAGGCCGGAACGAAGAGCGGGTGTGTCATCGCCTCGTCGTAGAAGTTGGGGTCAAGCATCTGCATGGCCACCAGCGCCAGCAGCGGGAAGGCCGAGAGGAAGTTGCCGGACCATTGCGCCTCGGCGGTGATCGCCTTGACGCGCCGGAACAGGCGGAAACGCGAACGGATCACCTTGGCCAGCCCTTCTAGGATCTCGGCAAGGTTGCCGCCCGATTGCTGCTGGATCGTCACGGCAACGGCCAGAAAGCGCAGGTCCTGCATGTCCAGCCGTTCCGCCATGTCCTTGAGCGCCTCGCCGACCTCGCGGCCATACGCGGATTCGTCCGCGATGATCCCGAACTCGGTCGCAAGCGGGTCCGATACCTCGTTGGCGACGATCGAGATGGCCGACGAAAACGGGTGCCCCACCCGCAGGCTGCGCACCATCAGTTCGATGGCGTCGGGCAGTTGCTCTTCCAGCAGGGCCATGCGTTTCTTGGCCTTGGAGTTGATCCAGACGAAAACCCCGGCCACCCCGATGCCGACCGACACCACCGCGCGCACCGGCAACTCGGTATCCGTGCCCAGTGTCAGCCCGAGGAAGGCCACCACCGCCATGCCGCCCATCAGCATGATCAGTTGCCGCGGCGTGAAGGCGATCGCGGCCTTCTGCGCCTTGTCGGACAGGATCGCGTATATCGGGATGTTGCGCGCCTTGAGGTGCTGCGTCATTTCCTTGCGCAGCTTTTCCATCACCTCTTCGCGGTTGCCGGTCTTGTCCAGCAGTTCCAGCCGGCGGTTCACGCGGCTGTTAAGGCTGATCGACTTGCCGAAAACGGTCAGGTAGATGCCGTTGACCAGCGCCAGCACGCCGATGAAGATCAGCCCGTAGATGATCGGTTCGATTCCGACGCTCATCGTCGTCAGTCTCCTGTCACGGGGTCGTATATGCTGGGGGGCAGGTCGTAGCCCCACAGCCGGAACCGTTCGGTGAAGTTCGAGCGCACGCCGGTGCCCGTGAAATGCCCGATGATGGTGTTGTCGGGGGCCAGTCCCTTGCGCTGAAAGCGGAACACCTCCTGCATCGAGATCACGTCGCCCTCCATCCCCGTTATCTCGGTGATCGAGGTCATCCTGCGCGACCCGTCCTGCAGCCGGCTGGCCTGCACGATCAGGTGCACGGCGCTGGCGATCTGGCTGCGTACGGCCTTGAGCGGCATCTCGATGCCGGCCATTGCAACCATGTTTTCCAGCCGGCTGATGGCGTCGCGGGCGTTGTTGGCGTGGATCGTGGTCATCGAACCGTCATGGCCGGTGTTCATGGCCTGCAGCATGTCGATCACCTCCTCGCCGCGGGTCTCGCCCACGATGATGCGGTCGGGGCGCATCCGGAGCGCGTTCTTGAGGCAGTCGCGCGGGCTGACCTCGCCCTTGCCCTCGACGTTGGGCGGACGGCTTTCCATGCGGCCGACATGCTGCTGCTGGAGCTGCAGTTCCGCCGTGTCCTCGATCGTCAGGATCCGTTCGGAATTGTCGATGAAGCTGGAAAGCGCGTTGAGGGTGGTCGTCTTGCCCGAGCCCGTCCCGCCCGAGACGATGACGTTGAGACGGGTGGCGACGGCGGCCTGCAGGTATGCGGCCATCTCCTCGGAGAAGGCGCCGAAGCGCACGAGGTCGTCGATGCCCAGCTTGTCCTTCTTGAATTTCCGGATCGAGACGAGGCTGCCGTCCACCGCGATCGGCGGCACCATCGCGTTGAAGCGCGATCCGTCGGCGAGGCGCGCGTCGACATAGGGGTTGGACTCGTCCACGCGGCGCCCCACCGCCGATACGATCTTGTCGATGATCCGCAGCAGGTGCCGTTCGTCCTTGAAGGTGACGTCGCTGAGTTCAAGCTTGCCCGCGCGCTCGACGAAGATCTGGTGCGGTCCGTTCACGAGGATGTCGTTCACCGAGTCATCCTTGAGCAGGGTCTCCAGTGGCCCCAGGCCCTTGACCTCGTCGTAGAGTTCCTGCGTGAGGGTGGAGCGGTCCTCGCGATTGAGCACGATGCCGCGTTCTTCCAGCACTTCGGAGGCGATGGAGCTGATTTCTGCCCGCAGGTCGGCCTCGCTGGCGGTGTCGAGCGCGCCGAGATTGAGGTTGTCGAGCAATGACCGGTGCAGGTCGAGCTTGATCTCGGCCAGCCGTTCCTTGCGCTTGCGCTCCTTGTCGGCGGGGGTGGGGGCGGCGGGTTTCGTCGGTGCCGGCCGGCGCAGCATCTGCGTCTGCTGGGGCTGCGGAGCGTCTGTCTTGGCCGGTTCGGCCTGTGGCGCGGCCGGCTTCGCGGCCTTGGCCGACGCGGTTCCGGACTTCTTGTATCTCGAGAACATTCCTGTCTATCCCTTCAAGCCGCTTCCTCGGTATCGGGCTTGCCGATCTCGTGCAGCGAGCTGGCCAGCTTGGCGATTTCCTTGCGCAAGGGGTTCTTGGCCGCGGAAAACGCCAACGGCGAACCATGGTCACCCGCCTGTGTCACCACGCGCCCGCCATCGGGAAGCTGCACCTCGATGCTGATCTCCAGGCTCTCGGCCAGACGCTTGACGCGGGACTTGGCGTTGAGATCGGTGAACTTGGGCGCGCGGTTCAGGCAGAAGCGCAGCTTTTCCACCGGCAGCTCCTCCGAGCGCAGCGCGCGTTTGAGCCGCAGCGCGTTCTGGGCCGAGCGCATGTCCAGCTCCAGCGTCACGAAATAGATTTGCGCGGCGTTGAGAACGGTTTCGGTCCACAGCACCAACGTGCCGGGCATGTCGACGATCACGTAGTCGAACTTGGACCGCGCCATGGCAAGCACGCGCTCGACATCCTCGGGGGTGATCATGTCGAGCGGCAGCATGTCCGTCGGCGCGGTCAGCACCCACAGCTTGTCCTCGAAGGCGGTGAGCGACTGCTTGAAGATATCCTCGTCCATCGATTCGGTGTCGGACCACATCTCGAAAACCGCGTCGCGGCGCGGCAGGTCGAGATACGTGGCCGTGGCACCCGTCTGAAGCCCGAAATCCAGCAGGCAGACGCGGGGCGGATCGGTCTTGTCGACGGTCGCCAGTTCCCAGGCGAGGTTCACCGCCAGCGTCGTCGCGCCGGTGCCGCCGGCCAGCCCCTGAACGGCCAGCAGCACCCCGTCCCCCGGCGAGTTACCCGCCGCGAAGGGCGTGTCGGCGGCCACGGCGTGTTCCTCGGTCTTGCGGATGCGCTCGATCGCGGCTTCCAGTTCGCCCTCCGGCAGGGGATAGGGCACGAATTCGTCCGCGCCCTGCCGCAGAAGCTGGTGCAGGACGGCGGGGCTCACGTCCTCGGCGATCAGGATCACGCGAATGCCCTGCGCGCTGGCCATCGTGATGATCTCGCTCAGCAGCGACAGGTCGTTTTCGTCGGTTTCGTCGATCGCGACCGCGGCGAATTCCAGATCCTTCGCCTCGGGCTGCCCGAAGAACGCCAGCGCCTCGTGGATACCCAGGTCGCCCCACGCCTCGCCGAGCGCGGCCTCCATGTCCTCGATCAGAAGGTCGAAATTCTGGATGTCGCGGCTGACCGTGCAGGCGACAAGCGGCGCTTCCTGCTTGGCACTGTTGTCACTACTTGTCATTGCTCGTCCTATTCCTCAATTGGCGGCGGCATCCGGATGGCTGTCGCGCGGCGCCGTGCCTGCCCGTCCGGTCCTGCGGGGGTGCGCCTTTTCCAACGGGGAAGATCGTCCAGAATGTAGGCAACATTTGGGCTAAAAAACCGAAATTGTGCGATGACGGATTACAAAAAAGGAACCCGTCACGGGGACGGGTTCCAGTGGGCGGTCCGGCCATGGCCGGACAGGGAGAAAACGGTTCAGACGCCGCCGCGCCGGCGGTTCATTCCTCGACGACCGATTCCTCTTCGGTCACCGTCGAGAGGATCGTCTTGGGCTCAGCACTCTTGACGTACTCGCGATAGACCACCTCGGCGTACTTGCCGTCCATGATCATCGGGTGATCCTGCAGGAAACCGCTGACCTCGGTGACTGTGCGGCGATTGCGGCGCTCGCGGCCCTGCGTGATGACAAGTGGCTGGGTTTCGCCATAGGACACCAGCGCCTCGAGCCGCGACCGGCTGATGCCATGACGCACGAGGTAATTCACGACCGCATGCGCCCGGCGCAGGCCAAGCCGCTTGTTGTAGGCGTTGGAGCCGACAGCGTCGGTATGTCCGTACACCCGGAAGCGCACCTCAGGGAACTGGCGGATCCAGTGGGCCTGGCGTTTCAGCACGTTACGGGCCGTCGTGTCGAGCCGGGCGGAATTGAAAGCGAAGTTGACGGTGGTCTGAACCTCTTCGGCAAACCGTTGCGCCAGATCGATCCTGAACTGTTTCTCGCCTGTCATGATCTGCGCATTGTGCGCCACCGCGTCGCCGGACGGCGGGCCGTCCACCTGCGGGCCCTCGCGTGTGTATCCCGGCACGTTCCCGGCCGGCGCGGCCGCGCAGCCCGAAAGTGCGGCAAGGCTCAGCGCCATGAAGATATGTTTCGCCCGGGCTGCCATCCTGTCACTCCATCACATAGCCGTAGGAGCCTTCGAAATCCTGCTTCGCGACTTCTCCGGCGGGGTTGCGGCCCTGTTTGTCTCCCGTTGCGACCGTGCCGTTGAGAAACAGCTGGCCTTCCGTGGGTGGCTTCACCCGGTCGGTCGGCAGCGCCAGCGCCTCGCCCCGGGTGGGTGTCACCAGATGGGCCGAGACGATGATGACCAGCTCGGTTTGCGAGCGCTGGTAATCGGCACTGCGGAAAAGTGCCCCGAGAACCGGAACATCCCCGATCCAGGGCACCTGCGCGTTGTTGTCCCGGAAATCGTCCTGCAGCAGACCCGCGATGGCGAAGCTCTGCCCGTCGCGCATCGCCACGGTGGTCGAGGCATCGCGCCGCCGAAAGGCGTTGACGGTCAGCCCGTCGGTCGTGATCGAGTTGGCATTGTCGATCGACGACACGGCGGCGGCCAGTTCAAGATTGATCACCCCGTCATCGACCACGCGGGGGATGAAGTTGAGTTCCACCCCGAAGGACTTGAACTCGATCGTCGTGACACCGTTGTCCTGCGCAACCGGGATCGGGAATTCGCCGCCTGCAAGGAATTTCGCCTCCTGTCCCGAAAGCGCGGTCAGGTTGGGTTCGGCCAGCGTGCGAACGACCCCTTTGGTCTCCAACGCCTCAAGCAGAACCCCCACCTCGACCGAGCCGACGTCGAACCCGATGAAGGCCGCGCCGGCGTTGTTGCCGCTGTCGAGGTTGTCGCCGGAGCCAACGCCGTTGGTTCCAAGGTTGTCGCCCGCGATGCCGATACCCTCGCCGGTGAGCGAGGATATCCCGTCGATCGCCAGAGACGTCGACAGCGCCTTGGACACGCTGCGCTGCATTTCCGCGAACCGGACCTTGAGCATCACCTGCTGCTTTCCCGAGACGGACATCAGGTTCGAAACCCGTTCCGGCGCGTATCTCTGCGCCAGTTCCAGGGCCCGGTCCATCCGGGTGGTGCTGCTGACCGTTCCCGACAGCACGATCCCGTCATTGGCCGTGCGCACCTCGATGTCCTCGCCCGGCAGAACCTGCCGAAGCCGCTCCTTGAATTCCGTCAGGTCAGCACTCACCCGGACATTGACGTTGGTGATGAGTTGCCCGGCGGCGTTCAGCAGCGTCAGCGTCGTACGCCCCGGCGCCTTGCCCAGCACGTAAATGGTGCGGTCCGACAGCGTCGAGAAATCCGCGATCGCGGGGTTTGCGATGCTCAGCTCCGCGAAGGGCACCTCGCTTTCCACGACCACGGCCTGGTTCATGGTTATGCTCAGATCGCGCGCGGTGCCCTTGCGAACGACCTGCAAGGTCTCGGCGGGGGCCGCGCTGGAAAGTGGCCCGAACATCAGCATCAGCCCGGCGAGGCCGGCCTTAACTGCGCCTGAAATTTTCATGTGACCTGCCTTTCCGATCACGCCTCAAGACACGGGTCTTGCCGCCCGTATGGAACCAAAATGGGCCAATTTCGGAAATTTTGCAAGAATCAATGGGTTTCATGTCTTTTCCGAAGGATTTTCCCTGGAACCGTTGCGGAAGTGAAACCCGTGCCGCATGCCGGTGCGCCCGTTGCCACGACGCAAAAGACGCCGGGTGCCCGGCGTCTTTCCGCTGTGGTCCGCGCGGCATGTCGGTGTCAGTTGGTGCAGGGGATCGGGGTTTCGATCACCTCCGACCCGCGACGGGTCTTGATGGTGCAGCGCTTTTCTTCCTTGGGCGCTTCCTCGACGACCTGCTCCTCTAGGCCCAGCAGGCGCTGCTGGTCGACCTCGATCACCTCCGCGACCGAGTCGTCGTCGGCCCCGACCAGCGACAGCGACAGCCGTCCGGTCGATTGCGCCTGTGCCAGCGCGGCGACCTGCTGCGGGGTTACCGATACCGTCACGGTCCGGGCAATGATCGCCTCGGTCGTGTCGGGGTTGGACTCCTGGTCGACCGCGATCAGCTTGACGTTGTTCTCGATGAGACGCGTGACCTCGCCGTTACGACCGCCTTCGAGCTGAGGCCCCTGCCGCCCGATCGAGCCGGACCAGTAAATATCCACGCGGTCGCCTGGCCGCAGGAAGCCGGACACGCCGCTGGAGACGTCGACATTGATGGCGAAGGCGCGCTTTCCGCGTTCCAGCTGCGAGGTGATGCCCGCCTCCTCGCCCGGCTCGGTGACCTTCACGCTGAGAATGGCCTCGTTCCTTTCGATTGACCGCAGCGCGCGCCGCGGTTTTTCGGAGCCTTCGGGAAACAGTTTCGCCTCCTCGCGGAACACGCCCTCGGGCAGGGACATCCGCGGGAAAGGTGTCAGCCGAACGTCCTCGGGCTTCAGCGCCTGGCCGTATTCCAGCGGCTTGTTGGCCACGTAGACATCGATCGTGTCGATGCCGGGATCGCGGTTCGCGCGCTCCTGGGCCAGCTGTGTCTGGTAGCTTTCGATGTAGTTTTTCGCCATGTACACGGCAAAGCCTGCGAGGCCGAGCCCAAGGGCGAGGACGAGACCGAAAACCAAGCGCATAGGATACCCTTTCAAGTTTCCCGAGCGGGCAGCAAAGGCTGCTCCAACTCAATCCCACAAGGCATACAGGATCATTGTGGCAGAATCTGGGAGGCGGTGAGACGGTTTTTCGCCCCGTCCTGCGCACCGCGCTGCCGTGGGCGCCGCGCGCTATTCGACCGGTTTGGAGGCCAGACTGCTCTGGATCTTGCTCGACACGGCATTTAGCCCGCCCTCTGTCGACAGGACGGTTGCCACCGCAAGTCCGGTTATGGCGGCCGTGAGAACGATCCAGTCGACGGATACAGCGCCGTCCTCGTCACGCAGCCTTCCGTTTAGATTTTTCAAGAAACGTCTCATGGGCGCGACCTTTCTGTTCCTGCTTGTTCAGGACTGCACCCGGATGGGCCCCGTGCGAGGGACATCCGACCGGTCAGGTTGCGCCGCGTCTGGCGAGGCAGGCAGCCGTCCTGCGGAGTCGTGTCCGGCAGATGCGCGGCAGGTGCTGCCGCCAGCCCCCATTGCATTTCACCAGGACGTCAAGAGGCCGCGACGGTGTCGTCGCGGCCCCTGATCGATCGATTGGACTGAATTTCAGCCCAGCCGGGTTTAGCGAACGGTTTCGTCGCCGACGCCGGAGCTGATCGAGCTGGCCAGCGTGTCCACACCGCCTTCGACGGTCGACACGGCCGCGACACCAAGGCCCACGATGGCTGCGGTCAGAACGACCCAGTCAACGCTCACGGCACCTTCTTCGTCCTTGCGGAATTTCTTGATGAACTTGATCATGGTTGGTCCCTCCAAAAGATCATACAGCTTCGGTTCCAACCGCTTCGACCGTTGCGGGCTGTCTGTTTCGTTGGCCCTGTGCCGTCGCGGTATGGTTGGATATAGCCAGCGGAATCAGGCACGATTTGGGCAGCATTGGTGGCATTTTGTGATCGTTAATTTCATGCCGAGAAATGATTGTAAGTATATGTAAATAAAAGAAAAGTTTTTAAATCTTTTTTCTTGTGGGGTGTTTTTCCATGGCCGTTCCCCCGATTCCGGGGCCGCCCGAGCCTCCCGCGGCCCGACGAAACCCGTGAAATCCCGGCGCGTTTCAGCTATGGTGACGGGCAAAACGAGGCGGTGCAGTGATATCGATGATCTTCCGCGCGTGGCTGGTGGCCGGGGCCGGACTGTTTGCGACAGGTGCCGTTGCCGACCAGCCGCCACCGTTCCCGGATTTCACCTTCAAGATGGGCAAACCGCCGGACCCCGGAACCCATAAGCGCATTACCGTACAGATCGTCCCGGAGGATGAGCAAACGAAGGCGGGGCAGGCGGGGCAGGCCGCCGTGGCGCCGCCCGACGCCGGCGGGGCCGCGCCCTCGGCCCATGACTGGTTCTGGTCGCGGGTCGAGACGGGGGTGGACGCCGACGCGACGCTGCGGCTGCGGCAGGCGCTGGAGGGGCTCGGTGCCGTACCGGACGGGGCGAAGATGGACGCACCGAGACTGCAGGAGATACAGGACATCGCCGCGCGTGAAGGGCGGCACATCCTGAGGGCCACGATCGGCACACGGGTCTCGCCGGCGCTGGTCCTTGCCGTCATAGCGGTGGAGTCGGGCGGGCGCCGCGAGGCAACGAGCAACAAGGGGGCAAAGGGCCTGATGCAGCTCATGCCCGAAACGGCCGCCCGCTTCGGGGTCGGGGACATCCTGTCGGGCGCCGACAACATCGCCGGCGGCGTGGCCTATCTCGATTGGCTTCTCAACGAGTTCGAGGGGGACGCTCTGTTGGCCCTCGCCGGGTACAATGCCGGCGAGGGCGCCGTTCACGATCACGGGGGCGTGCCGCCATTTCCCGAGACGCGCGGCTTTATCCCCAGGGTCCTCGCGGCGTACCGCGTGGCGCGCGGCCTTTGCAAGACGCGGCCCGAACTCATCACGGATGCCTGCGCGCTCAACCTCGCCTCCAACTGATGGGCGCGGCCGGGTGGCGCATTTACAGGCTCAGACGATCTTGGCCTCGGTCTTTGAAATGATCTCGTCCCGTGTCACGCCCGGGGCGCATTCCTGGATGTGCAGGCCCTTGTGCGTGACATCCAGCACGCCGAGGTCGGTGATGATCCGGTCGACCACCCCGGCCCCGGTGAGCGGCAGGGTGCATTCCTTCAGCAGCTTGCTCTGCCCGTGCTTGTTGGTGTGGTCCATAACCACCACCACGCGGCCCACGCCGGCCACCAGATCCATCGCGCCGCCCATGCCCTTGACCAGCTTGCCGGGGATCATCCAGTTCGCGAGATCACCGTTCTCAGCCACCTCCATCGCGCCGAGGATTGCCATGGCGATCTTGCCGCCGCGGATCATGCCGAAGCTCAGGGCACTGTCGAAATAGGAGGTGTGCGGCAGCTCGGTGATCGTCTGCTTGCCGGCGTTGATCAGGTCGGGGTCGACCTCGTTCTCGGTCGGGAACGGGCCCATGCCCAGCATCCCGTTTTCCGACTGCAACGTGACGTGCACGCCCTCGGGGATGAAGTTGGGCACGAGTGTCGGAATCCCGATCCCGAGATTGACATAGGTGCCGTCCTCGAGCTCTTGCGCCGCGCGGGCGGCCATTTCGTTGCGGTCCCAAGGCATAGGTTTCACTCCTTCATGTCACGTGTCATGGCGATGATGCATCCGCGGCGGCGCTGCGCCAGCCCGAAGTCTCGATAAGGGGCGTGCGGATGCAGGCGGCGATTTCGTCGGACAGCGCGTCTTTCAACCGGGTTTGCTCGGCCGGCCGAATGTGCCGCGGCAGGGCACGGGGGCTGTGCGTGGCCACGTAGGCACGGTGGCGCACCGACTTGGGCACCAGCCGCCGCGCCGCGGCCCTGAGCGCAGGGCTGGCCCAGACCGCCTGGACAAGGCGGTTGCGCGGAAGCACGGATTCGTTCTGCCGCTCGGGCGCCTCCAGTGGTCTCTGGGGCAGGCCGAGAAACCGCGCCACCCGCGCCAGCAGCGCGTCGGGGTCCGAAAGCTCTGCGTAATCCACGACCAGGAGCGACTCGCCGAAACGTTCGGCATAGCGCGCGAGGTCCGCCGCGACTCGGCTGCGCCGGACATGCCAGAAGAGCGGCTGCCAGCCGGCGTCGATACGCTCCTGCTCCGCGTCCAGCGCGGCGTCGAGCGATTCGTCGATGCCGTCGCGCAGCGTGTGCCGGTATTCCGAGATGGCGCGATCCACGGGGTCGCGGGTTATGCAGATCAGCCGGACGGGGTGGCGCCGCGCGAGCGCCGCGATCCGGTCCGGCGAGGCGGGGCACCACAAGTAGTCCGTCGAGGCGTCCACCGCCCAGGCCGCGCCGGGCTTGTCGGCGAAGTTCTCCAGCCAGCCCGCCTCGTCGGCGATCAGGGTCGCGCGGAATTCCTCCGCCCCGGGACCCGTCCAGTCACGCTCGGCGAGGTCGGACAGCGTGCGCGGCTCCTTTATCCGGCCGAGCACGATGTCGTTTCGCGCCCCCAGCCACGTGGCAAGCGCCGACGTGCCCGCCTTGGCGGTGCCGATGATGAACAGGTAGCCGCGATCCGCCGTCATCGGGCCTCAGCCCTCCCGAACCGTGCGCTTCTCGATGCGTTTCTCGTGCTGTCCCTGGATCAGGCGGTGCACGTAAATGCCCGGCAGGTGGATGCAGTCGGGGTCGAGCGTGCCGGGCTCTACGATCTCCTCCACCTCCATCACGCAGATGCGTCCGCACATGGCCGCCGGCGGGTTGAAGTTGCGCGCCGTCTTGCGGAAGATGCAGTTACCGGTCGTATCGGCCTTCCACGCCTTGACGATGGCAAGATCGGCAAAGATGCCGCGTTCGAGGATGTAGGTCTCGCCGTCGAATTCCTTGTGTTCCTTGCCCTCGGCGACTTGCGTGCCGACCCCGGTCTTGGTGTAGAACCCGGGGATGCCGGCCCCGCCGGCGCGCATGCGCTCTGCCAGGGTCCCCTGAGGGTTGAATTCCAGCTCCAGCTCGCCCGACAGGTATTGCTGCATGAAGGTGTCGTTCTCGCCCACATAGGAGCTCATCATCTTCCTGACCTGCCGCGTCTGCAACAGGATGCCGATGCCGAAATCGTCCACGCCGGCATTGTTGGACGCGAAGGTGAGGTCCTTGACCCCCGATTCCTGAATGGCTTTCAGCAGCAGTTCCGGAATGCCGCAGAGGCCGAAGCCCCCCGCGGCGATAAGCATGTCGTCATGCAGAAGGCCGTCCAGCGCCTCTGCCGCGGACCCGTAGATCTTGCTCATGAATTGCCCTCCTGAGATTTGCCCCGATATGAGGGGGGGCGGGCACCGGTGTCAACGCCCCACCCCGCGATCTTCCCGTGCTAGGGGTTACTACGTATCGCCGCCGCGGGCGACCGGTACGGGCGGCCGGTGCGTGGATGGGTATTTGTCCCAAGAAGATGCCGGTGAACGCACAAAGGGGCCCGAGCGTTCCCGGTGCCTGCCCGCGCAGGCCATGCGTGCCGTGTTCGGCGGTCTATTTGCCGGCGGCTGCCTTCTTGCGCGCCGGCGTCTTGCGGCCCTTGCCCTTCTTGGCCGCCTTCTCGGCGATGAGTTCCACCGCCTGGTCCATCGTCACCTCGGAGGGGTCGACGTCCTTGGGCAGGGTGGCGTTTATCTTGTCCCATTTGACGTACGGGCCGTAGCGGCCGTCCATCACGTTGACGGGCCCACCGCTCTGGGGGTGTTCGCCAAGCTCCTTCAGCGGCTTGGCGGCCGCGCCACGCCCCTTGCCGCGGCTCGCGGCCTTCTTGGCGAGTTCCTCGACGGCACGGTTCATGCCGACGGTGAAGACTTCCTCGGGGTCCTTCAGATTGGCGTAGAGCCGCCCGTGGCGCACATAAGGGCCGTAACGCCCGATCCCGGCCTCGATCATTTCGCCGTCATCGGGATGCGGGCCGACCTCCCGTGGCAGGCTAAGCAGTTTCAGGGCCTTTTCGAGGTCCATCTCGTCGGGGCTCCAGCCCTTGGGCAGGCTGGCGCGCGGTGGTTTCTTGTTGTCCTCGGTGACCTCGCCGCGCTGCACGTAGGGCCCGAACCGGCCCGAGCGCAGGCTGATCTCCTCGCCGTTCTCGTCCTCGCCGAGCACGCGGTCGCCCCCGGCCTCCTCCCCGCCTATGGGACGGGTATAGCGGCACTCGGGGTAGCGCGAGCAGCCGACGAAGCCGCCTGAGCGCGACGTCTTGAGATGCAGTTGCCCTTCGCCGCAGAGCGGGCAGGCCCGCGGGTCGGACCCATCCTCGCGCGGTGGATAGAGCGTTGGCGCGAGGGCCTCGTCGAGCTTGTCGAGCACCTCGGTGATCCGCAGCTCCGACGTCTCGGCGATCGCGGCGGAAAAGTCGCGCCAGAAACTGGCCAGCACCTGCTTGTAGTCGAGTTCGCCGGCGCTGATCCGGTCGAGTTCCTCCTCGAGGTTGGCGGTGAATTCGTAACCCACGTAGCGGCGGAAGAAGTTGAGCAGGAAAATGGTGACGATCCGGCCCTTGTCCTCGGGGATGAGGCGGTTCTTCTCCTTGCGGACGTATTCGCGGTCCTGGATGGTGGTGACGATGGAGGCATAGGTCGAGGGGCGGCCGATGCCCAGCTCCTCCATCTTCTTCACCAGCGTCGCCTCGGTATAGCGCGGCGGGGGCTGGGTGAAATGCTGCTCGGGGGTCACGGCGCGTTTCTCGGCCGCCTCGTCCCGGGTGATCTGGGGCAGGCGCTTGGCGTCGTCGTCGCCGCCGGCGTCGTCGCGCCCCTCCTCGTAGACTTTCATGAACCCGTCGAAGAGCACCACCTGCCCGGTCGCGCGCAGCCCCACCTGGCCGTCGGCGCTGGTGATGTCGACGGTGGTGCGCTCCAGCCGCGCGGCCTCCATCTGGCAGGCCAGCGTGCGCTTCCAGATCAGGTCGTAGAGCTTGCGCTGGTCGGCATCGGCCACGCGTATGGCGCCGGCATCGCGGGTCATGTCCGTCGGCCGGATACACTCATGCGCCTCTTGCGCGTTCTTGGCCTTGTTCTTGTACATGCGCGGGGATTTCGGCACGTACTCGGCGCCGTAGCGGTCACGGATGGCATCGCGCGCGGCGTGCACCGCCTCGGGCGCCATGTCGATCCCGTCCGTGCGCATGTAGGTGATCAGCCCCGCCTCGTAGAGCCGCTGCGCGGTGCTCATGGTCTGGCGCGCGCCCATGCCGAACTTGCGGCTGGCTTCCTGCTGCAGGGTGGAGGTCATGAAGGGGGCGGCGGGGTTGCGGCTGGCGGGCTTGGCCTCGACGGCGCTGACGGTCAGATCGCGGCTCTCGATCGCCTGCACCGCCATCTCGGCCTGGGTGGCGTCCTCTATGTCGTACTTGTCGAGTTTCTTTCCCGCAAGCGTGACAAGGCGCGCCTCGTACTCCTGCCCGCGCGGCGTGGCCAGACGTGCCGCGACCGACCAGTATTCGCGTGGGCGGAACGACTCGATCTCCATCTCGCGTTCGACGATGAGGCGCAGGCAGACCGACTGCACGCGCCCCGCGGACCTGGCGCCCGGCAGCTTTCGCCACAGCACCGGCGAGAGATTGAAGCCCACAAGATAGTCCAGGGCGCGGCGCGCAAGGTAGGCCTCGACGAGGTCCTCGTCGATGTCGCGGGGGTTCTGCATGGCCTCGGTCACCGCGGATTCGGTGATCGCGTTGAACACCACGCGGCTGACCTCGGTATCCTTCTTGATGGCCCGGCGCTTGCGCAGCGCCTCTTCGAGATGCCAGCTGATCGCCTCGCCCTCGCGGTCGGGGTCGGTGGCGAGAATGAGTTGCTGGTCGTCCTTCAAGGCATCGGCGATCGCCTTGACATGCTTGCGGGAGTCGGTGTCGATTTCCCACGTCATGTCGAAGCCGTTCTCGGGGTCGACGGAGCCGTCCTTGGGCGGCAGGTCGCGCACGTGTCCGTAGGACGCCAGCACGGTGTAGTCGGACCCCAGGTACTTGTTGATGGTTTTGGCCTTGGCCGGGGATTCGACGACGACAACCGGCATGAAATTCCTTTCGAGTCTGAAACGCCTTTCGCGGCGTCTTATATGGCGGCGGAACATGGTTCGGGGAAGGGGGGATTGTCAATGCGGTGGAAATCCCCGGGAATCGAGGGGCAGCCGACCGGGTTGCCGCGCACGGCGCGGGCGATAAACGCCTTCGCCTTGCGGATCTGCTCATGCCGGGAACTGCCGTGTGCGCCGATGCCCTCGCCGTGCTGCGCGGGGTTCGTGCCGTCCCAGACGGACGGCGCCCCGCGGACGCCGGTCACCCCGCGTCAGCCGGTTCCGGCCTTGCCAGCGAGGCTCAGCAGGCCGCCGGGATGGCGGGCGACCTTGCCGTCGAGTTCGAGATCGGTCAGCACCGGCGTGACCATCGCCGCCGGCGCGGAAAGGTCGCGGATCAGCTGATCCTCCGCCAGCGGAGTCGGGCCCAGCCGGTCCAGGATCTGCCGATGCAACGCCGCGGTGTCGCGCAGCGTGCGCGTCTCGGGCGGCGGGTCGGGGATGTCGGCCAGTGGCAGGTCGGGCTGGGGCGCCGGCGCGTGCGATCGGGGCAGTGCATCGATCACGTCGGCTGGTCCACGCACCAGCGTGGCGCCGTCGCGGACGAGCATGTTGCATCCGGCCGCGCGGGCATCGAAAGGGTGCCCCGGCACCGCCAGAACCTCGCGCCCCTGGTCGAGAGCGGCGCGCGCGGTGATGAGCGATCCCGATTTCGCCGCGGCCTCGACCACCACGAGGGCCACGGCAAGTCCGCTGATGATCCGGTTGCGGGGCGGGAAATGCCGCGCCTGTGGCGTCATCCCCATCGGCTGTTCCGACAGCCGCAGGCCAGCGTCGGTGATGTCCTCGCCCATGCGGGCGTTCTCGGCGGGGTAGATGATATCGACACCGCCGGCCATCACGGCGATCGTGCCGCTTTCCTTGGCCGCGAGATGCGCCGCCGTGTCGATGCCGCGGGCGAGACCGGAGACGATGACGTACCCCTCCTCCGCGAGCCCCCGGGCCAGCGCCGTGGCCATGCGCGTACCCAGGGAAGAGGCGTTTCGCGCCCCGACCATGGCGATGGCCGGCTTTTCGAGCACCGACATTTCGCCCACGGCCCAGAGCAGCGGCGGCGCATCGGCGACGCGGGCCAGCGCGGGCGGATAGCCGGCCTCGCCGATGCAGATCATCCGCGCCCCGACCTGGCGTGCGGCGCGGATCTCGGCCTCGGCCGTTTCGGCCGTGCAGGGTTGGTAGTTCTCGACGCCCGCGGCGCGGGCCACTTCCGGGAGCGCCTGCAGCGCGGCGGCGGCGTTGCCGTGCTCGGCCATCAGGCGGTGGAATGTCGACGGCCCGACGCGCCGCGAGCGCAAGAGACGGAGCCACGATACCCGATCATCTTCCGTGGTGGGTGGGAGTGGGGGGTGAGTGGAAGAATGTTTGTCCTCGGGCATCGTGACACCGCCTGCTTGCCCGAGCAGCAGTACGGCACGCAGGGTTAATTCGGAGTAAACCAACCCGAGATTCCCGCCGCCGCCCCGGGTGATGCGGGGCAACATGCTGGAATCATTGTCAGGATTTTGCTGTCGCGTGTCATCCGGCGGCCGAACCGCCCACCGTCAGCCCGCCGATCATCACGGTGGGCTGCCCCACGCCCACGGGGACCCACTGCCCGGCCTTGCCGCAATTGCCCATGCCCGGGTCCAGCGCCATGTCGTTTCCCAGCCCGCGGATGTGCTGCAACGCCGTGGCGCCGTCGCCGATCAGCGTGGCGCCCTTGACCGGGGCGCCCACCTTGCCGTCCTTCACGCGGTAGGCCTCGGTGCAGGAAAAGACGAACTTGCCGTTGGTGATGTCGACCTGTCCGCCGCCGAAGCCCACGGCATATATCCCGTCCCTGAGATCGGCAAGAATATCCTGCGGATCGCTGTCGCCGCCCAGCATGTAGGTGTTGGTCATGCGCGGCATCGGCGCATGGGCGTAACTTTGCCGGCGGCCGTTGCCCGTCGGGCTCGCGCCCATGAGGCGGGCGTTCTGGCGGTCCTGCATGTAGCCGACGAGAATGCCGTCCTCGATCAGCACGTTGCGCGCGGACGGGGTGCCCTCGTCGTCGACCGTCAGGCTGCCGCGGCGATCTGGGATCGTGCCGTCGTCCAGAACCGTGACGCCCGGCGCGGCGATGCGGCTGCCCATCAGGCCGGCAAAGGCCGAGCTGCCCTTGCGGTTGAAATCGCCTTCCAGGCCGTGGCCGATCGCCTCGTGCAGAAGGATTCCCGGCCATCCGGGGCCGAGCACCACGTCCATCACGCCGGCCGGGGCCGCCTCGGCCCGCAGGTTCACCAGCGCGATGCGCAGGGCCTCGCGCGTCTTGGCCTGCCAGTCGGCCGGGTCAAGGAGACCGTCGAGCCCCACGCGCCCGCCGCCGCCGGCGTGGCCGGATTCGCGCCTGCCGTCCTGTTCGACGATGACACCGACATTCAGCCGGGTCATCGGGCGGATATCGGTCACCTCGGTGCCATCCGGGCGCAGGATCACCACCTCCTGGTGGGACGCGGCGAGCGTGGCACTGACCTGTACCACGCGTGCGTCGAGCGCACGGGCGAAGGCGTCGATCTCGCGCAATGTCTCTAGCTTCACGGGAAAGCCCGCGCCGGATATGGGATCGGCATCGGTATAGAGGTGCCGGTTGGTCCGCGCGGGGGGCGGGGCCATGGTGCCGCCCCCGTCGGCCACCGCAAGACGCGCGGTTTCCACCGCGCGGAGCAGGGCGGGCTCCGATATCTCCGATGCGTGGGCGTATCCCGCCACCTCGCCGCGCACCGCGCGCAGCCCGAACCCCTCGGACGCATCGTAGGAGGCCGACTTCACGCGACCGTCATCGAATACCAGCGACTCCGACCGCCGGCGCTCCAGAAACAGCTCGCCGTCATCGGCACCGTCGGTCGCCGCGCGCAGTTGGCCGAGCGCCGTCTCTCGGTCGAGAGCCGTCTCGAAAGGGCGAAAAGCGGTGTCGTTCATGTGTCGGTCCTTTCCCTTGGCCGCCCAGCAATTTGATCTGAATCAAAAAAAGCGTCCGTTTGCCGCATGCTCTTTCTTGTCTGCCATGGCAGAATATGGTTTCTACCGTCAGCAATCAAAGGCGGGTCGGCGCGATCCGCCATGACCTACGGACATAGGACGAACGCTTCAACCGATCAGGGTGTAAAATGCGACTACTTTCCAGCCTCACGGCCGCCATGGCCGCACTGACCGCCGCTCCGGCGCTTGCGCAAGATGGCGAGACGACAACGGGCAAGCCCGTCGATGGCGGGATGGGCTTCCAGCCTGCCGCGACGGAGTTGGCCCGCGACCTGCAGTGGCTGGATGGCATGATCAACGTTATCATCACCGCCATCGTGCTGCTGGTCTGCGCCCTGCTGGTGATCTGCATCGTGCGCTACAACCGCCGCAGCAACCCCGAACCGGCGAATTTCACGCACAACTCTCCGCTCGAGGTCGCATGGACGGTGGTTCCCATCGTCATACTGGTGTTCATCGGGGCTTTCTCGCTGCCGGTGCTCTTCAAGCAGCAGGAAATTCCCGAGGCCGACATCAACATCAAGGTCACGGGGTACCAGTGGTTCTGGGGCTACGAGTATACCGATCATGATTTCGGCTTCGAGAGCTTCATGCTGCCGAAGGAGGATCTGGCTGAGTACGGCTACAATGAGGACGAGTATCTTCTGGCCACCGACACCGCCGTCGTGGTGCCCAAGGGCAAGACCGTCGTGATGCAGGTGACCGGGGCGGACGTGATACATTCATGGACAATCCCGGCCTTTGGCGTGAAGCAGGACGCCGTTCCCGGCCGTCTGGCAGAGCTGTGGTTTACCCCCGAGAAGGAAGGAACCTATTTCGGCCAGTGCTCGGAGCTGTGCGGCAAGGACCATGCCTACATGCCCATCACCGTGAAGGTGGTCAGCCAGGAAGAGTACGAGAACTGGCTTGATGGCGCGATCGAGGAATATGCCGGCACGCCGCGCTCGGTCGAGGTGGCCTCTGCCGAGTGACGCGATGTGCCGCTGAGTTGCTGCCCACGCCGGCCCCGGGCCGCAGTGCGGGCAGCTCTCGCCACCCGGAGAAGAGATGAGCGACGCAAGCCTTCATACAACCACCCAGCCCGGCGAAGCGGGCCTTGGCGATTACTTTGCCCTGCTCAAGCCGCGCGTGATGACGCTGGTGGTGTTCACCGCCTTCGTTGGACTCTACGCCGCACCCGGATCGGTGCACCCGGTGATCGGTTTCGCGGCGATCCTGTTCATCGCGGTGGGCGGCGGTGCCTCCGGGGCTCTCAACATGTGGTGGGACGCCGACATCGACCGCCTGATGCGCCGCACGCGCAATCGGCCCATACCGGCCGGCCGCATCACCGGGGCCGAGGCGTTCGGCTTCGGCATGACGCTGGCGGGGATCTCGGTTGTGATGCTGTGGCTTGCGACCAACGCCCTGGCGGCAGCGATCCTTGCCTTCACCATCTTCTTTTACGTCGTGATCTACTCCATGTGGCTCAAGCGGTGGACGCCGCAGAACATCGTCATCGGCGGGGCCGCGGGGGCCTTTCCACCGATGATCGGATGGGCGGCGGCCACGGGCACCATCAGCGTGGAAGCCGTGCTCATGGTCGCGCTCATCTTCATGTGGACTCCCCCGCATTTCTGGGCGCTCGCGCTTTTCATGAAGTCCGACTACGATGATGCCGGTGTTCCGATGCTGACGGTAACGCACGGGCGCAGGGCGACGCGCCGCCACATCCTGGGTTACACCGTGGCGCTGGCGGCGCTGGCGATCGGGACCGGCTTCACCGCGGTTGGCGGGCCTGTATACCTTTCGGTCGCCGTCGTGTTCAACCTGCTGTTTCTCGCCCGCGCGTGGGCCGTGTGGCGCCGTGACGAGCCGCGGGCAGAGGCTGACGGCTACCGCGTCGAGAAATCGACCTTCAAGCTGTCGCTTTATTATCTTTTCGCGCATTTCAGCGCCATCGCGGTCGAGGCGACGCTTCAGCCGTATGGCCTCGGAGGGTGGTGATGGCACTGTCCAGGCAGCATGATCTTCACAAGCGCCGGTTTTCCCGCAATCTCGGTCTTGGCGTGATCCTTGCGGGGTTCGTGGCGCTGATCTTCGGGCTGACCGTCGTCAAGGTCTCGACCGACGAGTTCACCATGCCAACCGCGCAGGAGGAGAACTGATGGCCATGAACCCCCAGACCAAGACCGTGACCCGTCTCGTAGGGGTGGTGCTCTTGATGGGCGGGCTCGCCTGGGCCTCGGTGCCGCTTTATGACTGGTTCTGCCGTGTCACCGGGTATGGTGGTACAACCTCGGCCGCCACCGCCGGTTCCGACGAGGTGCTGGACGAAACCATCAAGGTGCGTTTCGACGCGTCCAAGGAGAGGGACTTCCCTTGGGAGTTCAAGCCGCTGCAACGGGAAATGGAGCTCAAGATCGGCGAGACAGGGCTGGCCTTCTACGAGGCGTACAACCCGACCGACCGCCCCGTGGCTGGCCAGGCATCCTACAACGTCACGCCGTTCGAGGCGGGCAGCTTCTTCAGCAAGATCGACTGCTTCTGCTTTACCCAACAGGTGCTGCAGCCGGGCGAACGGGTCGAGATGCCCGTGACCTTCTACGTCGATCCGGAGATCACGACGGACCGGGATGCGAAGTACACGCACACGATCACGCTCAGCTACACCTTCTATGAAATCGACCTGCCGGAGGAGCATGCATCGCTTGCGCAGGACGGTCAAACCGATACAACAACAAACTGAACTAGCCTTTGGCGAGGGACACGGCAGACATGGCACATGAAAAGAACCACGACTATCATATCCTGAACCCGTCGATCTGGCCGTTTCTCGGGGCCGTCGCGGCCTTCGTGATGCTCTTCGGGGCTGTGCTGTTCATGCACGGCAGCGGCCCATGGCTGCTGTTGATCGGTTTCGTGGGCGTGGCGTACGTGATGTTCGGCTGGTGGGCGGACACTATCAAGGAAAACCACATTGGCGATCACACGCCAGTGGTGCGGATCGGTCTGCGCTACGGCTTCATCCTGTTCATCATGTCCGAGGTCATGTTCTTCGCGGCATGGTTCTGGAGTTTCTTCAAACATGCCATGTACCCGTTGGGCGGCGACGCCCCGGGCTATGCCGACGGCCAGTGGCCGCCCGCGGGCATCGAGACGTTCGATCCATGGCACCTGCCGCTGATCAATACGCTTATCCTCCTGTGCTCGGGGGCGGCGGCCACCTGGGCGCACCATGCGCTCGTGCACGAGAACAACCGCAACGACATCAAGTGGGGCCTGATCATCGCCATCGGGCTCGGCGCGATCTTCACCTTCTTTCAGGCGTACGAATACAGTCACGCAGGCTTCGGCTTTTCCGGCAACATCTACGGCGCCAACTTCTTCATGGCCACGGGCTTTCACGGGGCGCACGTGATCATCGGGACGATCTTCCTCTTCGTCTGCCTGCTGCGGGTGCTCAAGGGGCACTTCACGCCGGAAAACCATGTCGGTTTCGAAGCTGCGGCATGGTATTGGCACTTCGTCGATGTCGTCTGGCTGTTCCTCTTCGCCACGGTGTACATCTGGGGCGGGTAACCGCCCTCTCCGCGAACGCCCCGGGCCAGCCGGGGGCGGGTGAAACGGCAAGAATGCGGAAGGGATGCCTTCCGCATTCTATTTTCGAGGCGTGCGAATGCTCAGACGCGTGGCAGTCCCATTGATTTTCGGCTTCGTCGGGGTTGCGATCCTCGTCGGGCTCGGCATCTGGCAGGTCCAGCGGCTGGCATGGAAGGAGGGCGTGCTGGCGCGGATCGAGACGCGCATCGCGGCCGATCCGGTCGCGCTGCCGCAGGAACCCGATCCGCGGGCCGACCGCTATCTTCCGGTCAGGATGTCGGGCAGCTTCGGCGAGGGGACGCTTCGCGTACTGGTGAGCCGCAAGCGGATAGGGGCGGGTTATCGCCTCGTTTCGCCTTTCCAGACCGGAAAACGGCGGGTTCTGGTCGACCGGGGTTTCATTCCCGTCGCCGCCGACATGCCTCCGCCGCCGGAGGGGGCGGTGACCGTGACCGGCAACCTGCACTGGCCGGATGATCGCAACGACTCCACCCCGGCAAACGACGTCGCGGGCAACACGTGGTTTGCAAGAGACCTCGACCCGATGTCGCGCGCGCTGGAGACCGAGCCGCTGTTGATCGTGGCGCGTGATTTGTCGCAACCTGACACGGGCGTGACGCCCCTGCCGGTGGACACGCGCGGGATTCCCAACGATCACCTCGAATACGCGATCACCTGGTTTTCCCTGGCCGTCATCTGGGCGGGAATGACCGGCTACCTGATATGGCGCATCCGCAAACAGGACAGGGGCGGAAAGACATGAAGTATATCTCCACACGGGGCAACGCGCCGGTGCTCGGCTTCGAGGACGCGATGCTGACCGGGCTTGCCCGTGACGGCGGACTTTACCTGCCCGAGCGCATACCGCAGATGACCACGGCCGAGATCGCCGCGCTGGAGGGGCTGGACTACGAGGAGGTGGCGTTCCGTGTCATGCGCCCCTTTGTCGGAGACGCCTTCAGCGAAGAGGAGTTCCGCGGGATCATCGCGCGTGCCTACGCCGCCTTTGCCCATGACGCCCGCGCCCCGCTCGTACAGTTGGCATCCGGCCATTTCCTGCTGGAGCTTTTCCACGGGCCGACGCTGGCCTTCAAGGATTTCGCGATGCAGCTCATCGGGCAGCTCTTCGAGGCGTCGCTCAAGCGGTCGGGCCGCCGCGTCTGTATCGTCGGCGCCACCAGCGGCGACACCGGCAGCGCCGCGATCGAGGCGTTCCGTGGCCTCGAGTCGGTCGATGTGTTCATCCTCTATCCCCATGGCCGGGTTTCCGAGGTCCAACGCCGCCAGATGACAACCCCTGTGGAATCGAATGTTCATGCGCTGGCCGTTGACGGGCATTTCGATGATTGCCAGGCGCGGGTGAAGGACATGTTCAACGACTTCGCCTTTCGCGATGCGGTGGGGCTGGCCGGTGTCAATTCGATCAATTGGGCACGGGTGCTGGCGCAGGTGGTTTATTATTTCACCTCTGCCGTGTCTGTGGGTGCCCCACACAGACATGTCGATTTCACCGTTCCGACGGGCAATTTCGGGGATATCCTCGCCGGCTACATCGCGAAACGTATGGGCCTGCCTGTCAGGAACCTGATCGTGGCCACCAACCGCAACGACATCCTGCACCGCTGCCTGACCTCCGGGGACTACCGCCCAGACGGCGTGGCGCCCACCATCAGCCCCTCCATGGACATCCAGGTTAGCTCGAATTTCGAGCGTGCGCTCTACTATGCCTATGGTCAGGACGGCCAGGCCGTCGCGCAGCTCATGGACGAGCTCAAGGCGGGTGGCTTCCATGTCAGCCAAGGCGCCCTTGAGGCGCTGAGGGAGACCTATGCCAGCGGCCGCGCATCCGAGGACGAAACCCGCGCCACGATCGCCCGGCTGTCGGAGGGGACGGGCGAACTCGTCTGCCCGCATACCGCCGTGGGCGTCAAGGTGGCCGAGGACCACCGCAACGCCGGCACGCCGATGATCACGTTGGCTACCGCGCATCCCGCCAAGTTTCCCGATGCCGTGGAAGAGGCCAGCGGCACACGCCCCCCCTTGCCCTCGCACATGGCAGGGCTGTATGAGCGGGCGGAGCGCGTGACACGGGTCGCCAACGACCTGCACGCCATCGAGGATCTGATCAGGGACCGCACCGCGAATTGACCGTCAACCTAACGACCCTGTCAAATGGCTTCCGCGTCGTCACCGAGCGGATGCCGGGAATGCAATCGGCGGCGATCGGCGTGTGGGTGCTGGCCGGCGCACGGAACGAGGCGGTCCACCAGAACGGGCTTGCGCACTTTCTGGAACACATGGCGTTCAAGGGCACGCGACGCCGCAGCGCACTCGACATCGCGGAGGCGATCGAGGATGTCGGCGGCTACATCAACGCCTATACCTCCCGCGAGGTGACGGCATTCTACGCCCGGGTGCTGGAGAATGACGTGCCGCTTGCGCTGGACGTGGTGGCCGACATCCTGCGCCAGCCCGTTTTCGACCCCCGCGAGATCGAGGTCGAGCGGGGCGTGATCCTGCAGGAGATCGGGCAGGCGTTGGACACGCCCGATGACATCATATTCGACTGGCTGCAGGAAAAGGCCTATCCCGACCATCCGCTCGGCCGCACCATTCTGGGCGAGGAGGCGCGCATCCGCGCCTATACCCGCGACGACCTCACGGGGTTCGTCGACCAGCATTACCGCCCCGGCCAGATGATCCTCTCTGCCGCCGGAGCAGTCGATCATGACGCGCTGGTGCGCGATGCCGCGGCGTTATTCGGTGATTTGACCGGCGAGGCGCCGGCGCCCGCCCCGTCGGCGCGGTTCGCGGGCGGCGAGAGCCGGCGCGTCAAGGACCTTGAGCAAGCGCATTTCGCTCTGGCCTTTGAAAGCCCGAATTATACCGATCCCCGCCTCTATGCCGCGCAGATCTATGCTTCGGCGCTCGGCGGTTCGATGTCCTCCCGGCTCTTCCAGGAAGTCCGCGAGCGGCGCGGACTTTGCTATACCATCTTTGCGCAGGCCGGGGCCTATGCCGATACCGGCATGATGACGATCTACGCGGGCACGGCCGGCGCCCAGATGGAGGATCTTGCGCGCATCACCGTGGACGAGATGAAGCGCGCGGCCGGTGATTTCACCGCCGCAGAACTGGAGCGCGCGCGCGCCCAGATGAAGGCGGGGTTGCTGATGGGCCTTGAAAGCCCGTCGAACCGGGCCGAGCGCCTGGCGCGGATGCTCCAGATCTGGGGACGCGTTCCGCCGCTGGAGGAAGTGGTGGAGCGTATCAACGCCGTCACGCTGGAGCAATTGCGTGCCATCGCCGAGGAAACCGTCACGCGCGCGCCCGCCGCGATGGCGCTTTACGGCCCGGTCGAGCGGGCGCCCAGCCTTGACGCGCTGGCCGAACGGCGCGCGGCATAATGTTCGTCCCGCGCCGGAAAACGCGGATCGAAACCGAACGTCTCAGCCTGCGCCAGCCGCAGTTGTCCGACTTTCGCGCGTGGTCGGGGCTGCGCGAGCAAAGCGCGGACTTCCTCGTTCCGTGGGAGCCCCGTTGGGCCCGCGATCACCTGTCGCGGAAGGGCTTTGCCAACCGTGTCTACTGGGCGCAGCGCTCGCTGGCACATGGAACGGCGGTGCCGCTCTTTCTCGTCCGTCGCGAGGACGATGTGCTGCTCGGGGCGATCACGCTGGACAACATTCGCCGCGGCCCGGCCCAATCCGGCACGCTTGGTTACTGGATCGGTGCGCCCCATGCGCGGCAAGGCTACATGCGCGAAGCCATCACCGCGCTGGTTCACCATGCGTTCGAGCGGCTGGATCTCAGCCGGATCGAGGCCGCTTGCCTGCCCGAAAATACCGCCTCGCGCGGGGTGCTGGAAAAGTGCGGGTTCAAGTACGAGGGCGTGGCGCAGAGCTATCTGCAGATCAATGGGCGCTGGCGGACCCATGTTCTTTACGCCGCCTTGAGGGCGGATCGCCGCGGCCGGACCGAGGCAGGGTAGACGCGCGGCCCCCTGCCAGTGCGCCCGGCCCCTTGGGTGGTGGCAAACATCGGGGGCTGACGCGGCGTCATTCTGCCCTATAACCTGTCTTATTGACAGGGAGGTGCGCCATGTTCCGTCTGGCCTTGGTTCTGATCACGATGGCCGCATCGGCCGTCGCACAAGAGCGCCGTCCGAGCCACTGCATCGCCGTGGCCGACACGGCGCCGGGTATCGAATATCTGCACAAGGCGTCGTTTCGCGACCCCGTGCCCGACCAGTCGGTGCGCATTCGTTACGTCAGCCATGCGAGTTTCCTGATCCAGACCGCGGGCGGGGTGTCAGCGGTGACCGATTTCACCGGCTTCGTCGGCAACGCCGATTTCATCCCCGATGTCGTGACCATGAACCACGCCCATTCCACCCACTGGACCGCCAACCCGGACCCCGCGATCAAGCACGTTCTGCGGGGCTGGGGCGAAAATTTCGGCGAGGGGATCGACCACTACGTCGAGCTTGGGGACATGGTGGTGCGCAACGTCTCCACCGACATCCGGTCGGGGGCGGGGGTGGAGCCGGAGGGCAACTCGATCTTCGTGTTCGAGGTGGCAGGGCTTTGCGTCGGGCATCTGGGCCACCTCCACCACGAGCCGAGCGATGCCCAGTATGCCGCCCTGGGGCGCATGGACGTTGTCATGGCGCCGGTGGATGGAGGGCTTACGCTCGACCTGCAGACGATGATGCAGGTCCTGAGGCGGCTCAAGGCGTCGATCGTACTCCCGATGCACTGGTTCGGCGACGTGACTCTGCAGGCCTTCCTCGAGGGGATGGAGCCGGACTTCGACATCGTGGTGACGGAGGAGAACGCGATCACAGTCTCCCTGCGCACGCTGCCGGCACGGCCCACGATCATGGTGCTGCGGCCGGCATACCTGCGCGACGGCGAATAGGCGGCTACCGCTTTCGGTCGCGCCGCGAACTCATGGGCTGGAACGCGACGCCCACATGCGCCTCGCAATAGGGCTTGCCCGCCTGGACCGGCAGCCCGCAAAACCAGAAATCCTCCGTCGACGGGTCGCCCACGGGCCATTTGCAGGTGCGTTCGGTAAGCTCCATCAGGCCCAGCTTCTTGGCCTTCTTCTCGACCTCGCTCACCTTGGCGAGGGCCTCGGGATCGATCTCGTTGGCGGAGGGCTGGGGCGGAAGCGGCTGGCCGGCGGGAATGACCGGCTTGGCCCGTCCCGTTGTCGGGGCGGCTTCTTCTTCGGCTTCGGGCTCTGCCGGCGGCTGCTCTTCCTTGACCTCGGCCTTGGGCGCGGTCGGCTGTGGCGCGGGCTTCGACTTGGGGCGCGGCTTCGCGGCGGCGGGTTTCTCCGCGGCCTGGCTCTCGGGGGCGGCACCGTTGCCCGCGCCGTTGCGGTTGGACAGGCCAAGCCGGTGCACCTTGCCAATCACGGCATTGCGCGTCACGCCGCCGAGCTCCTTGGCGATCTGGCTGGCCGACTGCCCTTCGGCCCACATCTTCTTCAGTTTTTCAACGCGCTCGTCGCTCCAGGACATGAGCCACCTTCCTGTGTCGGGGGCGGCCTTGATGCGCGCGGCCGCCCGGTTCGCTCGGAAAGCCCTATTCTAATCACTGATGACTGAGTTACAAGGCGTCGCAAGAGCAGATGGAAAGGCATTCGGATGCAGACCGGAACGGAAATGGGAACGCGGCGCTTCGGGCGCGTCAACTGGCTCGGGCTTTACACGCTGTGCGCGCGGGAAGTGCAGCGTTTCATGGCCGTCTGGACACAGACGGTGCTGGCGCCGCTGGCGACTGCCGGGCTTTTCATGGTGATCTTCTCGATCGCGATCGGGCCGCGCCGCGGCGAGGTCATGGGGGTCGAGTTTACCACGTTCATCGCCCCGGGCATTCTCATGATGAGCGTGATCCAGAATGCGTTTGCCAACACGTCCTCCTCGATCGTGATCGGCAAGGTGCAGGGCAATATCGTTGACACGCTCATGCCCCCGCTCAGCCCGGCAGAGCTTGTGTTGGGCTACCTGGCGGGGTCCGTGGCGCGTGGTTTCCTCGTCGCGCTGTCGATCGGCCTGGGGTTGCTGCTGTTTCTCGGGATCGTGCCGGTCCACCCGGTCTGGGCGCTCGTCTTCGTCGTGCTGGGCTCCGCCTTTCTGGGGGCGCTCGGCATGGTGGCCGGGATCTTTTCCAACAAGTTCGACCAGATGGCGGCAATCACCAATTTCGTCATCACGCCGCTGGCGTTTCTATCGGGCACCTTCTACTCGGTCGAGGCGCTGCCGCCGGGGCTGCGCGAGGTCACGCATGTGAACCCGGTTTTCTATCTCATCGACGGGGTGCGCTTTGGCGTGATAGGCGTCTCCGACAGCTCCGTCTGGCTGGGGTTGGCCGTGGCAATCTGCGCGACGGCCGCCGTGTCGGCCGCGGCCTGGTGGATGTTCGCGCGCGGCTACCGGCTGAAGGCCTGAGACACGCGTGGTGCGCGCGGCGCGGGCATCAGCCGCACAGCTCCTCCGCGCGTTCACCGTAGCGCGCGTAAGCCTCCCAGAAGCGCCTGTCGGTCCGGCGGTCCGACTGGCGTATCTGCTGGGCAAGGTGGGGATCCTTGTAGAAGGCGACCGAGCGGCGCTGCTGCGCGCGGCTCAAGGTCTGGTTGGCGGCGGCCTGAATGCATCCGCACAGGCGCGGGGACCGGCCCTCGCGGCCCGAGGAAAGGCAGGCCCTCGTGATCGGCCCGTACGCAACCGGTGCCGTGCGCGACACGGCGCCGTCTGACGGTGGCCGGGGGCTCCCGCCACAACCGCCGAGAACGATCACCAGCGCGATCAGAGTTGCCCGTTTCATCGTCATGCCCGTTTCGTGCCTCTGCCGGTCCGGTCCGGGTTGCTCCCGGTTTCCCGTGACGTGGCTGTTTGTGTTGGGGGCAGTCTTGCCGATCGCGCGCGCAGTTTCAATCGTCAACATGGCCGCGTTCGCGTGACCGGTCGACGCGGGACGTGGCGCCGGGCGTGGCCCACTCCGCCGGCAGAAGAGATCCTGCCGTCATGGCGGGGTTGGGGTGCCCCGTGTCGCGAAAGGTGATGCGCGGCCCGCCCTTCTTGCCCCCGTTCTGGCCGATATGAACCTGCTGTCGCGGGATCCTGATCTCCAGCCGCCCCGACCCGTCACCGGGCTGCCAGGGGCGCTTCAGCCGGGTGCAGCCGGCAAGTGCGCCGGCATAGCTGTCGGCCGAAGCGGTACGCTTGAGAAAGCCGAGGTCGTGGGTGATCACCCGGCCATCCAGCGCGACCGATCCCTTTGCCAGAACCCGTGGTGCCGCGCGTCGGACGTAAACGCTGAGTTGTGCGCTGTCGGCCCATACGCCGCACAGCCCCGTCCGGCCGGTCATGTTTCGCATCTCCAGCGCCACCGTGATACCGCCCCCGGTGGAGTACTCCCCGCCGCCGATCACCGGTGCGGGGCCGAGGCGCGGCATCTCTCCCGCCTCAGCCGGCGCGGTCATGAGGATGGCAGCGGCGGCCGCCAAGGCGCGAATTGCGGGGTGCATGAAAATCCTCCCCCAAGATGACCGCAGGATAGGGCGCTGCGCGCTTGTGGGCAAGACGGTGGCGCTGTACTCGTGTCAGCCGGCCTTGGGCAGGATGCGCTCTTCCACCACGCGCGCGGCGAGGTGGACTGGGCTGATACCGTCCATCGCGGCCCGGGCGAGGATCGTGTCCATCGTGCCGACCAGCCCTGCCAGCTTTTCCTCGACCCAGGAGTCCCTGTCGTCGATCCGCAGGATCTCGGCGGCAACGTTGATGATCCCGCCGCCATTGGCGACGTAATCGGGCAGGTAGAGAATGCCGCGGGCGTGCAGGGCGTCGGCATCGGCATCGGTTGCCAACTGGTTGTTGGCCGCCCCCGCGACGAGTTTGGCCCGGATTTCGGGAATGTTTTGCGCATTCAGCACGCCACCTACGGCACAGGGGGCGAATATGCAGGCGTCAGCGGCGTGCACTTTTTCCGGTGCTTCGATGGTGGCCCCGAACTCGCGGGCGGTCTGTGCGGTTCTCGCCCTGTCGGTATCGGCGACGATCAGTTCCGCCCCGGCATCGTGGAGCAGCCGGCAAAGATGCCATCCGACATGACCCAACCCCTGCACCGCCACGCGCCGCCCGCCGAGCTGTGGGTTGCCAAATGCCTGACGGGCGCCGACGCGCATTGCGTCGAACACGCCGCGCGCTGTCACCGGGGAGGGATCACCGCTGGCGTGGCGGCCATCGTCGCGCCCCGCGACGAACCGCGTGCAGCGCGCGATCTCGGCCATGTCGGCGGGGCTCATTCCCATGTCCTCGGCCGTCCAGTAGCGGCCCCGGAGCGCTTCGACGGCGCGGCCCATTGCACGCAGCATCTCCGGCGTCTTGTCTGTCGCCGGGTCGCCCATGATGACGGCCTTGCCACCGCCGAGCGGCAGGTCGGCCGCGGCGTTCTTGCAGCTCATGCCGCGTGACAGCTTCAGAACGTCCTCGAGCGCGGCCTCGTCACTCTCGTAGCTCCGCATCCGCAACCCGCCCGCGGCCGGCCCGCGCGCGGTGGAGTGCAGGGCGATGAAGCCGCGCAACCCCGTTTCGCCATGTTCCACGCGGTAGACCTCTTCATGGGTGCCCGACGAAAGCCGTGTCAGCATGTTCTTCTCCTCCTCTTTGCTGCAGGATACGGGCCCGCGGTTGCGGAAAGCCGTCAAACAGTCCTAGAAAAGTGGCCAATTTTGGTGGTAATCACCAATATTTTCATAAAAGTTGGGGAAAATGGACAAGGTCGACCGGCGCATCATTGCCGCCCTGCAGCGCGACGGGCGGCAGAAACTCAGCCGCCTGTCCGAACAGGTCGGGCTTTCACCAACCCCGCTCGCACGGCGCATCGCCCGGCTGGAACGTGACGGCATCATCACCGGCTATTCCGCCCGGGTGGACCAGGACAGGATGGGCCTGCCTCTCAACATCTTCATTTTCGTGGAACTGGAGAGTCATACACGTGCGGCGATTTCCGAGTTCGAAAGCGCTCTCAGGCGGTTCGACGAGGTGATGGAATGCCACCTGATGACCGGCACGCGGGATGTGTTCATCCGGGTCGTGGCCGCGGATCTCGCCGCGTTCGACCGGTTCCTTGAGGAGGGGTTGATGCAGACCCCGAACATTCGTTCGATGCGCTCAAGCTTTGCCTTGCGCACGATGATCCGCCGGGATGCGCTGCCCGAGGCATGACGCCGCCGGCGGCCGGGTCTCAGCCCCTGAGTTCTTTCCAGAAAAGCGCGGTTATTTCTTCCCTTGTGGCCCGGGTTTGTCTTGGCGCCACAGGTTCCGGGTCTTGCGTGGTACGGGGCGCAGCGGGGCGCCGGAAGCCGAGGAACGCTTTCAACATCATCTCGATCCGTTTTACCTTGATTCTCAAAATGAAATGAAAGCGTCGCAGCGCAATCGTGCGAGATTACGGCAGTGCGGTGGAAAAACTCTGCGCCATAGGGCCTTTGCGTGGCATGCGCGCCGCACCTGTCGTCACGAGACGAGCCTGACGGCAGCCACGCCTGCCGCGGCCGCGAC
Organism: Roseovarius salis; assembly: GCF_044472985.1. Classification (NCBI taxonomy): domain Bacteria; kingdom Pseudomonadati; phylum Pseudomonadota; class Alphaproteobacteria; order Rhodobacterales; family Roseobacteraceae; genus Roseovarius; species Roseovarius salis. Next base: position 40,216 of record NZ_JBISDG010000011.1, read on the forward strand.
GGCCGTCAACGCCGTACCCCATGCAAGGTCCACGGCCACCATGGCCGGGTGCCATGCTTTCAGCGTGGCGTAGTTGGTGAACTCGTACGTGCCATACGCCAGCGCGCCGAGAAACGCGCCATTCATCAAGGCTTGGCTGGCCGAGCCCGCCCGCAGGGCCGGGACGGAAACGAACCACAACAGCCCGCCGATATAGAACAGGTAGAAAACGAGTGCCGGCCCGGCGCGGTACCCCTCCAGCAAGAGGGCCTCGGCATGGCGGGCGAAAACCGGCCGGATCAGGTAGCGCAGACCCAGAAAATCCAGGCCGAAGAAGACCGCTGCGGTGACAATGTATAACGCGGCATACTGCATGTCGCCTCTCCCCTGTCGCGGGAAAGCTAGGTCACCCGGCCCGTCATGCCACCTTGCGCGCCACGATCAGCCGGTACCGACCTCCAGCGGCCGACATCGCCATCCGCCACGCCCGCCCCTATCGCCCGTATCTGACCGGCGGCATCGTCTTTGACATGCTGACGGCATTCTTCCGGGCGCCGCGCGGCTGACCCCGCTCAGCGCAGGATGTCGAACGTGTCTGTCCCCGGCCAGTCCGTTCTGGATGTCTCGACGGCCTCTACCACCGCCGCGGGCGGTCCTGTTTCCAGCGCGCCGGCCATGTCATCGACGGCCTCGGTGCGGCCGGCGATCACCGCCGTCACGGCCCCGTCCGGCTCGTTGCGGACCCATCCTGCCAACCCTCTCGCCCGTGCTTCGCCCTGCGTCCAGGCGCGGAAGGAAACGCCCTGGACACGGCCGGTCACACGGGCATGAATCGCCTTGCTCTGCGACATGGGACACCTCCCTTGCATCGGGGCCCAGTGTGGCATGACTCGGCGTCTCTGGCCACATGCGGGCTATTGACCCTCCCCGCGTTCCACCGCATATCCCCACCTCATGACACCGCTCTCGCACATCCGGAACTTCTCCATCGTGGCGCATATCGACCACGGCAAATCCACGCTGGCCGACCGGCTGATCCAGATGACGGACACGGTGCCCGAACGGGACATGAAGGAACAGCTGCTGGACGCGATGGACATCGAGCGCGAGCGCGGTATCACCATCAAGGCCAACACCGTCCGCATCGACTACACCGCCGATGACGGCGAGCAGTACGTGCTCAACCTCATCGACACGCCGGGGCACGTGGATTTCTCCTACGAGGTCTCCCGCTCGATGCGGGCGGTCGAGGGGTCGCTTCTGGTGGTGGACAGCACGCAAGGGGTCGAGGCGCAGACGCTGGCCAACGTGTACCAGGCCATCGACGCGGATCACGAGCTCATCCCCGTGCTCAACAAGATCGACCTGCCCGCAAGCGACGTCGACCGTGTTGCCGAGCAGATCGAGGATGTGATCGGCATCGACGCCTCGGGCGCGATCCCCGTTTCCGCCAAGACGGGGCAGGGCATCCGCGAGACGCTGGAGGCCATCATCCATCATCTGCCCCCGCCGCAGGGCGATGTTGACGCGCCGCTCAAGGCGATGCTGGTGGACAGCAAGTACGACCTTTACCTCGGTGTCGTGGTGCTGGTGCGGATCATGGACGGCACGATGAAAAAGGGCGACCGCATCAAGATGATGCAGACCGGCGCCACCTACAACGTTGACCGTATCGGTGTCTTCCGTCCCGCCATGACCGTCGTGGACGAACTCGGCCCGGGGGAGATCGGCTTCATTACCGCCTCGATCAAGCAGGTGCGCGACACCCGCGTGGGCGACACCATCACGCACGAGAAACGGCCCTGCGACAAGCCGCTGCCGGGGTTCAAGCCGTCCGTTCCGGTGGTGTTCTGCGGCCTGTTCCCGGTCGACTCGGCCGAGTTCGAGGATCTGCGCGATGCAATCGAGAAGCTGGCGCTCAACGACGCCTCCTTTTCCTACGAGATGGAAAGCTCCGCCGCGCTCGGGTTCGGTTTCCGTTGCGGCTTTCTGGGGCTTCTTCACCTCGAGGTGATCCGCGACCGGATCGAGCGCGAGTACGACATCGAGCTCATCACCACGGCGCCCTCGGTCGTCTATCATGTCTACATGAAAGACGGCGAGCGCATCGACCTGCACAACCCCGCCGACATGCCCGACATGACCCATGTCGACCATGTCGAGGAACCGCGGATAAAGGCCACGATCCTCGTGCCCGACGAGTACCTGGGCGACGTACTGAAATTGTGCCAGGATCGTCGCGGCATACAGACCGACATGACCTATGTGGGCGGGCGCGCGATGGTGGTCTACGACCTGCCGCTCAACGAAGTGGTGTTCGATTTCTACGACCGGCTGAAATCGGTGACCAAGGGCTATGCCAGCTTCGACTACGAGATCACCGGCTACCGCGCCGACAACCTCGTGAAGATGCAGATCCTCGTGAACGACGAGCCGGTGGACGCCCTTTCCATGATGGTCCACCGCGACCGCGCGGAAACCCGCGGGCGGGCCATGTGCGAGAAGCTCAAGGGCCTGATCCCGCGCCACATGTTCAAGATCCCGATCCAGGCGGCCATCGGCGGCAAGGTCATCGCGCGCGAGACGCTGAGCGCCATGCGCAAGGACGTCACCGCCAAGTGCTATGGCGGGGACGTGTCGCGCAAGAAGAAGCTGCTGGAGAAGCAGAAGGCGGGCAAGAAGAAGATGCGCCAGTTCGGCAAGGTCGAGATCCCGCAGGAGGCGTTCATCTCGGCGCTGAAGATGGACGAGTAGCGCGCACATTCGTGCGTGCATGCGCGGCAATCGCAAGCCCGGCGGAAACCCGCCAGCCGACTCGCACCGGAGCTTCGGCGCCCTATATCCAAGGGGACAAAAGCAACGGGAGGACACGACATGAAACATCTTGCCCTGGCAGCCTTTCTCGCCCTGCTCGCCGCGCCCGCGTTGGCCGGGCAGTGCCCGATGGACATGGCCAAGATCGATTCGGCGATGGAGACCGCGCAGCTTTCGGATGAAAACATGGCCAAGGTCAAGGCCCTGCGCGCCGAGGGCGAGGAAATGCACGCGGCCGGAGAGCACGCGGCATCGGTCGAGACGCTGGCACGCGCAAAGAAGATGCTTGGGATCGAGTGAACCGCGCGGGGCCGGGCACGCCCGGCCCCGATGCCCGGCCCGGACCCTAGAACAGCCCGTCGCCGCCCTCTTTCTCCTCGACGACCTCGTCGGTGGCCACGATAGCCCCCGCGCCGATGGCGGGGCCACAGGCCGAGAGGGCGGGCAGGGCGCCGACCAGCGTGGTGGCGATCAAGAATTTGCGGAACATCTGAAACTCCTTTCGTCGTGCATTTGGCGCGGGAGGCCCGGACAGTTGGCGCCTCCTACTCGTTGATGACGGCCTCGGTGGTGTTCTCGACATCCTGCACGAAGCCTTCTGTCGTCTCGCAGGCCGCGAGTGCGGCCATGAATTGCAGCATGATCATCCGGCGTGCCATTGCGTCACCTCCTTGCCCCGCAGGTGGGGGCGACCGGGCGAGGATGACAAGTCGTGCGCAAAGACCCGCCGATGCGGGCAGTGACCGGGCGCTGGTTTCACATCCGGTTGATCGCGCCCTGACAGCCGTTGCCGGGCTGCCTAGCTCGGGGGTGAAAGGAAAGGAGGACCATCATGGACCGACTGAGCCTGATACTGACATTGGCGACCGGCCCGGTTCTGACCGGCGGATTTGTCATCGCGGTGCTTAGCCTGGGCTTCTACGGCTGGCCCGCCATTGTGACGGCGGCCGCACTGGGGCTGCTGCTGTCATGGCCGGCGGCCTACTTGATCTCGCGGCGGATCAAACGGCGCGACCCCGGCTTCGATCATACACGAAACAGCGGCGGCCTGCCGGACCCGACCGCGCCCGAGGTCTGACGTTCAGCCCGGTGCCGAGCCGCGTACAGCCTCGGGGTGTTCCGAAAGGTAATGGTGCAGCACCGCGTAAAGCGCGCGCGCATGGGCAAGGTCGTCCTTGTGCAACGCGTCGCGGATATCCTCGCAGATCATCTGCTGCACCTTCTGCGGCCCGTGCGGCTGGTGCATCGTGTACTCGGCCAGTAGCGAGGCGCTGACCTCCGGCAGATGCTCGTGCTCTGCCACCGCGTCGATTTCTTCCCGCGTCAGGCAGGTCATGTCCTCTATGTCGTCCAGCGTGATCATCGGCCCCTCCATGGCCATGATGGCACGAATACCATAGCACGGATATCCGGCCGAGAGGCTGACTTGGATCAATGTCAGCCGGCTCGGCGGTTGCTAGGCCGATTGGCGCAGGAACACGTAACCGGAGGACGCCATGATTTGGCTGGGCTTGATACTGCATCTTTTCATCGGCGCCACGCTGGCCGGGGTGGCGGTGATCGCCGCGCTGGTGATCGGGCAGGACACCCTGACGCCCATCCTGATCGCCGCCGCCATCGGGTTCGTGGCCGCCTTTCCGGTCACTTACGTCGTTACAAGGAAGCTGTACGAAACCCGTTGACGGCGGGGCGGGGCGGCTATTGCAGGAATGTCCGCACGGCCGCCTCGAACTCTCGCGGTTTCTCGGCATGGAGCCAGTGCCCCGCGCCGGGAATCTTGGCGAAGCGTGCCCTGGGAAACAGCTCTTTTATCACCGAGCGGTGCGCGCGCGTGACATAGCCTGACTCGGCGCCGGTCAGAAACAGCGTCTCGCCCTCGAAACGCCCGGTCGTGACGGGAAACCCGAGGATATGATCCATCTCGGCCTCCAGCGTATCGAGATTGAGCGTCCAGCGCCGGTTCTTCACGTCGAGTGACTGTAGAAAGAAGGATACCAGTTCCGGGTCGTCAAGATGCGGCGCCAGCAGATCCCTGGCATCCGAACGGCGTTCGATACCCGACAGGTCAACCGCGCGCATCGCCTTGATGTATTGCATCTGGGTGTGGGTGTACGACACCGGCGCGATATCGGCCACGACGAGGCGTTTCACCAGCTCCGGCCGGGAAAGCGCCAGAACCATCGCCGCCTTGCCGCCCATGGAATGGCCCAGCACGTCGCATGGCGGCTGCTGGTATTCGAGCACCTGTGCGAGATCCGCGGCAAGATCGTGATAGGTATGTGACTCGAACCAGTGGCTTTCGCCGTGGTTGCGCATGTCCACCGCCACAACGTGGCGGCTGTCCGCGAGCCGCTTGGCGACCACTCCCCAGTTGCGGCCGGACCCGTAAAGCCCATGCGCGATGACGAGGTTGGGGTGGTCGGTTGGCGTGCCATGTGCGATTTGGTTCAGCATGGTGCCGTGATAGCGCCGGTGCCCGGCATAGACCAGACCTGTTGAGCGGGGGTGCCGCATGCGCTACCTGTTCGGGCGGGAGAGCGGTGCATGATCGAACCAGAAAAGTTCCGGGAAAGGTCTGATGCCCTGAGCGCGCTGCTCCGGGCCAAGCTCGGCGTGCGCGGGAGCGGGCTCGAGACGCGGCTGGCGCGTGCCGGGCGGCGGTTGCCCCGCGCCGGACGCCGCGCGGCGCGCGATATCACGGGGGCCGCGCGCAGGATGGCGCATCCCAAGCTCGCGCGGTTGAACGACCCCGCGCGGCTGGATGCCGCGTTCGACGCGTTGACGGCACACCTCAAGGGCATCGACCGGGCGGATAGGCGGCGCCATGCCATCTTGTCGGTGTTGGCGGTCGTGGTGATAAACCTGATCCTGCTTGCGTTTGGGCTGGCCGCTTTTCTGCAATGGCAGGGGCTGGTGTGACCGGCCGCTGACAGCGCCGGTGCCGCGCCGCAGCGTGTCCGGCAAGTGGCGAAGCCCCTCGCCGAGGGCTTCGCAGGGCATTCCCGCGGATCAGAGGTTAGGATAGAGCGGAAAGCGGGCGCAGAGGTCGGCCACCTCGGACTTGACCTTTTGCTCGGCCGCACCGTTGCCGTCCGGCCCGTTTGCCGCCAGCCCGTCAACGACCTCCACGATCCAGTCGGCGATCTGCCGGAACTCGGCCTCTCCGAAGCCGCGTGTCGTGGCCGCGGGCGACCCAAGGCGGATACCGCTGGTCACGGTGGGTTTTTCCGGGTCGAACGGCACGCCGTTCTTGTTGCAGGTGATGTGCGCGCGACCGAGCGCCTTTTCCGTGTCGTTGCCCTTGACGCCCTTTGGACGCAGGTCGACCAGCAGCACATGCGTGTCGGTCCCGTGGGTGATGGTGTCCAGTCCGCCCTCGATCAGCCGGTCGCTCATCGCCTGCGCATTGGTGATCACCTGACGGATGTAGGATTTGAATTCCGGCTGGAGCGCCTCGCCGAACGCCACAGCCTTGGCGGCGATCACGTGCATCAGCGGGCCGCCCTGGATGCCGGGGAAGATGGCGGAGTTGAACTTCTTGGCCAGTGCCTCGTCATCGGTCAGGATCATTCCGCCGCGCGGACCGCGCAGGGTCTTGTGCGTGGTCGTCGTGGCCACGTGCGCGTGCGGGAAGGGCGAGGGATGCTCGCCCGCCGCAACGAGGCCGGCGAAATGGGCCATGTCCACATGCAGGTACGCCCCGACCATGTCGGCGATTGCGCGCATCCGGGCGAAATCGATCTGGCGCGGCACGGCCGAACCGCCGGCGATGATCAGTTTCGGCTGATGTTCCTTGGCCAGCGTCTCGACCTGGTCGTAGTCGATCAGGTTGTCTTCCTTGCGCACGCCGTACTGGACGGCGTTGAACCACTTGCCCGACTGGTTGGGCGCGGCGCCATGGGTCAGGTGCCCGCCGGCATCCAGCGACATCCCGAGGATCGTGTCGCCCGGCTTGAGCAGGGCGAGGTTGACGGCCTGGTTGGCCTGGCTGCCGGAGTTGGGCTGGACATTTGCAAAACCGCAGCCGAACAGCCGGGTTGCGCGCTCTATAGCGAGGTTCTCGACGATATCGACGTATTGGCATCCGCCGTAGTAGCGACGGCCCGGATAGCCCTCTGCGTACTTGTTCGTCATGACGGAACCCTGTGCCTCCATGACGGCGGCCGAGACGATGTTCTCGGATGCGATCAACTCGATCTCGTCGCGCTGCCGGCCGAGCTCCGATTCGATGGCGCCCGCCACGTCCGGGTCGCGCGCCGCGAGGGCTTCGGTGAAAAACGCTTTGCCGTCAAAGGGCTGGTTTCCGTCATGAGGCATGGTGTGTGACTCCGTGCGTGTGGCAATTGCGCGATTTCCTATAGGAAACGCGGTCTCATTGAAAGGTTGTAAAGCGACAAAACCCCTTGCGGGACCGTCATAACTGGCGCAACACGGTAGAGCGCGTAGCGCAATGGCCAAGAAAAAGGCGCATCGGAAACAGTTTTCATGGAAATGGACCGCAAGATCGCCTTCGTCGCCAGCGACGTCCCCGTGGCCCAGACCGCCCGCGCCGCGCTCATCCAGCGTTTCGGCAATGTCGCGGTGTCGGAGGCCGACGTGATCGTGGCGCTCGGGGGGGACGGGTTCATGTTGCAGACCCTGCACGACACGCAGGACTTGTCGGCGCCGGTCTACGGCATGAACCGCGGCACTGTCGGCTTTCTCATGAACGAATACAGCGAAAGCGATCTGATAGAGCGCCTCGACGCCGCCGAGGAGGCCGTGCTCAACCCCTTGGCCATGAAGGCGATGACGCTCGACGGCAAGGTGCACGAGGCACTGGCGATCAACGAGGTGTCCTTGCTGCGCGCCGGACCGCAGGCGGCCAAGCTCAAGATCACGATCGACGGGCGGCTCCGGCTTGCCGAGCTGGTTTGCGACGGAGCGCTTGTGGCGACGCCCGCTGGCTCGACCGCCTACAACTATTCGGCCCATGGCCCGATCCTGCCGATCGGGTCCGATGTTCTGGCGCTGACGGCGGTGGCGGCATTCCGGCCGCGGCGATGGCGCGGCGCGCTGCTGCCGAAGTCGGCAAAGGTGCGTTTCGACGTGCTGGACGCCGCGAAGCGACCGGTGATGGCCGATGCCGACAGCCTGTGGGTAGAAAACGTGCTGTGGGTCGAGATCCGGTCGGAACCCAGCATCGAACACCGGCTCCTGTTCGATCCGGGCCACGGGCTGGAAGAGCGGCTGATCCGGGAACAGTTCGAGTAACCGCCACCTTCGATTGCGTATCCGCGTGCCCGAACGTGCCGCTTCGCGTCATGTTCGCTCGGCATGCGCCGTTTCCGCCTGCGTGGCGGAAACGAAGGTAAATACCAGAAATATAAATAAAAAACAGAAATGTTATCCGATATCCATGCCCCGTCCCGGCCCCGTAATCGGATATCCCGGCGGGGATATTGCCTGTCATCGCGAACACCGCTCAGACCTGACTCATCGACAGCGCGACACCCTCGCCTGATCGAAAACGAGATCGACCCGTCGCCCCGGCGACACGCAACCAATGCAACAGGAAGAGAGGAAAGACCGATGACCTTTGCGCGCATATTCAAGACCACTGCACTTGCCCTGACGATCATGGGCGGCCTCACGGTCGAGGCCATGGCCGGCGGTAACAACGTCACGATCAAGCAGTGGGGTAGCGGCAACGGCGCCGCCGGATCCCAGAATGGCCACTGGAACAAGCTGAGCGTCTACCAGGACGGCTACGGCAACACGTCCATTTCGACGCAGGATGGGTTTGGCAACCGCACCGTCGTTGGCCAGTCGGGTCACAAGAACACCGCCACGACGGGCCAGACGGGATCGGGCAACATAGCCGGCGTGGCCCAGTTCGGCGGGCACCAAGATGCCGATACCAGCCAGACCGGTCACGGCAACGCCGTCGGCGTGATCCAGACCGGCCACGGGAATTCCGCCAGCACAGCACAGCATGGCAACGGGAACGTCGCTGTCGTGGTGCAGGACTGAACCCAAGCGCCGGGGCCGCATGACGCCCCGGCGCCCGACCCTCACATTGCAAGGAGACCAGTCATGACAGTTGCGACTCTTGCCTTTCGCCTTTCGGTGCTGGCCGCCATTCCGGTTGCTGCAGTGCTCGCCGAGGCTTTGCCGAGCACCGCGCATGAAACGGCCACGGCGGATTCACCCCTGCGCTGCGAAATCGTTACGCGGTCAACCGCGACGGGGGTGCAGCTGGAAGGCCACGTTCATGCTGACACGACCGCTCGTGGCCGCTACGCGCTCAACGTCTTGCAAAGCGGCGCCCACGGTTCGTCCGTGATCGAGCAGTCGGGGGCATTCGCTGTCGAGGCGGGCCGCTCCGCCACGCTTGGCAGTGCGAATTTCGGGGGGGATCCCGGCGACTACGAGGCCGAACTCACCCTCTCATGGGATGGGGACGACATCGTCTGCCGCTCCGTCCGGGGACAGCGTACGCCCTGAACCAACCTGCACGCCAATATCATTCCAAGGGGAGATCCAAGATGAAACGCATACTCGTATCCGCAACAATCGCGCTGAGCACTCTTGTCGCGGGCGCCGCCAGTGCCGGCGGGTCCGTCAGCCTCACCGTCGAGCCGCAAAATGCCAGTCAGGCAAAGATCATGAAGATCGGCCTGGGACTCTATGCCGCCCATGAAGGGATCGAGGCCGGCGGGCATGTCTCTCAGGCGGGCGACGGCAATGCCGCCGGCCTGCACCAGAGCGGCAACGGCCATCTGGGTGTGATCGAACAGGATGGCGACAACCACACCGCAACGCTGAGCCAGAATGGCGCCGGCCACGCCTGCGGCATTTTCCAGTACGGAGAAGGCACCTCGGCCGATGTCAGCCAGTCCGGCCATGGTGATGCCTGTCTCGTGGTTCAGGCCGGCTGGCAATGAGCCGGCGCCGCACGGCGTGACCCGACCGCAATAAGGAGACCGAAATGACCCGTTCCCCCGTCCAGACCCTGTGCCTCGCGGCATGCCTGTCCCTTGTATCCGGTATCGTGGCTGCTGATCCGTCCGATCGCGGCGGTTTCCAGCAGGTTAGCCCCGAGGACCGGCCCTCACCTTTCGTTGGCGCGCCCGATGGCTGGTCGGCGCGGACGGGCTGGCAGGGCAATGTGGCCAGCGTGCAGCGCACGGGGCGCGGCAACCGCTCGGGCATCACGCAGTCGGGCCGCGGCAGCCGTGCGACCATCCGCCAGAACGGCAACCGCAACAGCGCGGAAATTCGACAGAGTGGCGACAACAAGCAGGCCACCGTGATCCAGAACGGCGACGATACGGACGTCACCATCCACCAGCACGGGGACGGGCCCGGCGGTGCGATTGTCATCACGTGGTAGGCGCCCCGCCATGCGGGGCGCCGCCGCGATCATGTTTTCGCGTACCCGATCGTTTCCAGCGCGGCCCTGATCTCGTCGAGGATTGCCGGGTCGTCGATCGTGGCAGGCAGCTTGAATTCCTGCCCGTCGGCAATCTTGACCATGGTGCCCCGCAGTATCTTGCCCGACCGTGTCTTGGGCAGGCGGTCCACGACCACGCACAGCTTGAACGCGGCCACCGGGCCGATCTTGTCCCGCACGAGCTTGACGCATTCCCGCGTGATCTCTTCATGCGGCCGGTTCACACCCTTGGTCAGGCAGACGAACCCCACGGGCAGCTGGCCCTTGAGTGCGTCGGTCACGCCAATGACAGCGCATTCGGCCACGTCGGGATGCTCGGCCAGCACTTCCTCCATACCCCCCGTTGACAGGCGGTGCCCGGCGACATTGATCACGTCATCGGTACGCGCCATGATGTAGAGATACCCGTCCTCGTCGATCATGCCCGCATCGCCGGTCTCGTAGTAACCCGGGAAGGTGTTGAGGTAGGATTTCCGGAAACGCTCCTCCGCGTTCCACAGTGTCGGCAGCGTGCCGGGTGGCAACGGCAGCCTGACCGCCACGGCCCCGAGGGTGTTCGGCCCCTGCGGCTGTCCGGCCTCGTCCAGTATCTGGATGTCGTAGCCGGGCATCGGCACACCCGAAGAGCCGATCTTGATCTCCATCTCCTCGATGCCCATCGGGATGCCGGTGATGGTCCAGCCGGTTTCGGTCTGCCACCAATGATCCACGACCGGCACACCGAGCTGGTCGGCAGCCCAGGTCAGGGTGTCCGGGTCGGCCCGTTCCCCTGCCAGATACAGCACGCGCAGGCAGCCAAGGTCGTATTTCCGCACGAACTCGCCCTCTGGATCCTCGCGCTTGATCGCGCGGAATGCCGTGGGGGCGGTGAAAAAGCTGCGCACGTTGTGCTCGGATATCACGCGCCAGAAGGTGCCGGGGTCGGGCGTGCCGACGGGCTTGCCCTCGAACACGACGGTGGTGTTCCCGTGAATCAGCGGCGCGTAACAGATGTAACTGTGCCCGACGACCCAGCCCACGTCGGAGGCGGCCCAGAACACCTCGCCCGGCTCGACGTTGTAGATGTTCTTCATGGTCCAGTTCAGCGCGACGAGATGGCCGCCGGTTGGACGCACCACGCCCTTGGGGGCGCCCGTCGTGCCGGAAGTGTAGAGGATATAGGCGGGGTGGTTGCCCTCGACCGGCACGCAGTCGGCCGGTTGCGCGTCCTGCTGCGCCTCGTGCCAGTCGACGTCGCGGCCGGGTTCCAGTGCGACCCGGTGTTGTTCCCGCTGGAAGATGACGCAGAACTCCGGCTTGTGCTTGGCCTGCGCGATCGCCCCGTCGTAGAGGCTCTTGTAATCAACGGTGCGACCGGGTTCCAGCCCACAGGATGCGGCGATGATGGCTTTGGGGTGCGCGTCGTCGATGCGCACGGCCAGCTCGTTCGCGGCGAAGCCGCCGAAGACAACCGAGTGGATCGCGCCAAGCCGCGCGCAGGCCAGCATCGCCTCGAGCGCCTCCGGTACCATCGGCATGTAGATGATGACCCGGTCGCCTTTCTCGATCCCCCGCGCCCTCAGGGCCCCGGCCAGCGCCGCGACGCGGTCCTGCAACTCCGCGTATGTGATCTTCTGCTTCGTGCCGGTGATGGGGCTGTCATGGATGATCGCGACGCGGTCGCCGTGGCCGGCCGCGACATGGCGGTCAACGGCATTATGGCAGGTATTCACCTGGCCGTCGCAGAACCATTCGTAAAGCGGGGCATTGTCGTCGAAGAGTGCCTTGGACGGCTTGCGATCCCAGTCGATCGCCTCGGCCGCCTGCATCCAGAAGCTTTCGGGGTCCTGCTTCCAGCTGTCATAGACCTCCTTGTATCCCATTGGTCTTCCTCCTCCGGTCCCAATTGAACATGGTGTTACGAGACCGCCCGCCGCCACGGCAAGAGAGACGCCGAAGTGCGTGGCAGATTATCGCAGAAATTTGCAGGTCGTGACGCCACGAGGCTGCAAATTTTTGCAAATCCATAAAAATTTTCAGGAAAACGCGCTATAGTCGTCGAGTTTGCAAAATTTGCAAAGCGTGGTCCGGCGAATCAGGCGAGATATGCCAGGCGCAGCCCGCCCCAGTGCCGGCCGCGCACGCTGATCGGCGCCGACACATCCTTCATCAGCTTGAAGGTGCCCCCGCCCATGTCGCGGCGGTAGACCTGCAGGAGGAAGTCCTGCGTGTTCCGGCCCGCCTTCAGGCCCACGCGGTCATCGAAGATGCGCCGGTTGCGGCAGTTGGCGGTGTTCCATTCCTCGTCTGGCCCTTGCGGCCTTGAAAACTTGCGGTTGTGTGTCGGCAGATAGCCGTCGCGGTTGACCGCCGCGCAGAAAATGACCTGATCCGACAGGTCGAGCGCGGCCTCCTGCACGGGCGGGAACAGCGCGTCTGCAAGACGGGTGAAGGGCGCCATCATCTGTTGCGGCCGCGTGCCCGGGATCGGCTCGTACTCGCGCGAGAACAGCGCGCTCTCGCTGATGCGGCCGGTGGCGACCGCCTCTTCCAGCAGCGCGGAGATCCGCGCGGCATCCGCGCGAACCCGGTCGATGAACGGCTGGTCGCCCGTTGCGGCCCCGAGACCGACGGTATCCTGCACCATCGTCTCGGAGTGATCGACCAGCTTGTCGGCACGTTCGCGCATGTCCGAGATGCGCTTTGACGTATCGCCGATCGATGTCTCGACATCCTTGAAGGCCGGGGCGAAGTTGTCGGTTGCGCCGCGCACGGTTTCGGCCTCCGACAGCACGGTTTCGGTCTGCGTGTTCAGCGTGTCCATCGCCGCCGCGATCCGCGTCAGCGCGGCGTCCGTTTCCTCGTTGTCGCGGATCACCTGTCCGGTCTTGTCCCTGACCGCGGCCGAGCCGCCCTCGAGACGACGAAGCGTTTCATTAAGACCTTCGACACCCGACTGGATCGTTCTTGCCGTGTCCGACGTCGTCACCGCGAGTTCGTTGATGGCATTGGCGATGGTGGCAAAGCCTGCGCCGGCCTCGCCCGCGCGGGTGGCCTCGATCCGGGCATTGATCGCCAGCATCGTGACCTGGGAGGCGATATCGCTGATGCTGCGGTTGCTCTTGCGCACGTGTTCAAGGGCGGTGAGCACGTCCGAAACCTGCTCGGCCATCTCGGCCATCTGGTGCGCGACCTCGCCTGACCTTTCGGCTGTGCCCTGCACCCGCTTGACCGCGCCCCGCACCAGCTCGGCGGTTTCCCCCGTCGCGGTTCGCATGGTCTCAACCCCGTGCAGGATGGCCGTGTTCGCGGTGATGACCGCGTCGGCATTGTCGCGGGCACGCCCGAGCGTTTCGAGTTGAGCGGCGGACCGGCGATCCAGTTCCTCCGTGAAACCGGCGAAATCGACCATCTCGAAGCCCAGCTGGCCGGCATGCCGCGCAAGACGCGCGATCAGCCTGTCACTGCCGGGCACGTCGACGGGCGGGACATCGCCGGCCACCGGGGCAGTCGGCGCGGGGCGGTCGTCTCGGGGGGGCGGGCAGGCGCGGGCAGGGCTGTTGGGCATGGCACACTCCGGGCTGGAACGCCGCCGTCTTACCGTCCGGAGGTGAATGCCGGGTTGACGCCGCCCGTTCAGCCGTAATGCGCGACCGGTGTTCCGGCGATGGCGGCCATGTTGAGCAGGCCGCGCGCCGTGATGCCCGGCGTGACCACGTGCGCGCGGTTGCCCATGCCCATCAGGATGGGCCCGACTTCCAGGCCGCCCGCTTTCATCTTGAGAATGTTCCGCACCCCGCTGGAGGCATCGGCGTTGCCGAAGATCAGCACGTTGGCCGCCCCGTCCATACGGTTGTCGGGAAGGAGCCGTGCGCGCAACTCGGCATTGAGCGCCGCATCGACGTTCATCTCGCCCTCGTAGACGAAATCGCGCGGTTCACCGTCGAGAATTTCCAGCGCCGCCCGCAGGCGCTTGCCCGAGTCGCTGCCCTGGTTGCCGAACTGTGACTGCGAGCAGAGCGCGACCTTGGGCTCGACCCCGAAGCGGCGCACATGCCGCGCCGCGCCGATCGCGGTCTCGGCAAGATCCTCGGGAGAGGGGTGAACGCGCACATGGGTGTCCGCGATGAAGATCGGGCCGTCCTCGAGGATGATCATCGAAAGCGCACCGTGAGGCCGGTACTCGGCGCAGCCAAGCACCTGAGTGACGTAATTCAGGTGCCAGCGGAATTCGCCGAAGGTTCCGCAGATCAGCGAATCCGCCTCGTTCCGGTGGACCATCACGGCACCGATGGCCGTGGTGTTCGTGCGCATGATGGCCTTGGCGAGGTCAGGGGTGACGCCGCGCCGTTTCATTATGTCGTGATAGGTTCCCCAGTAATCGCGGTAGCGCGGATCGTTCTCGGGGTTCACGATGTTGAAATCCCGCTCGGGCCGGATTTCCAGGCCCATGCGCTCGCATCGCGTGCCTATGACGTCGGGCCGGCCGATCAGGATGGGTTGTTCGGTCGTCTCCTCCAGTATCGCCTGTGCCGCGCGCAGCACGCGCTCGTCCTCGCCCTCGGCGAAGACGATGCGGCGCTCGGCGGTCGCGGCGGCGTCGAAAACCGGGCGCATGAGCAGTGCGGACTTGTAGACGCTGGCATCGAGATCGGCCTTGTAGGCGTCGAGATCGGTCAGCGGCCGCGCCGCGACCCCCGTTTCCATTGCCGCGCGCGCCACCGATGTCGAGACGATTCCCGACAGCCGTGGGTCGAACGGCTTGGGGATCAGGTAGTCGGCGCCGAAAGTCAACTGCTCGCCCTTGTAGATGCTCGCGGCCTCGGCACTCGTCGTCGTGCGCGCGAGTTCGGCGATCCCTTCGACGCAGGCGATTTGCATGGCGTCGTTGATCTCGGTCGCCCCGACGTCCAGTGCACCGCGGAAGATGAAGGGAAAGCACAATACGTTGTTGACCTGGTTTGGAAAATCGCTGCGCCCCGTGGCGATGATCGCGTCGGGCGCCACCTCGCGGGCGATGTCGGGCATGATCTCGGGCGTCGGATTGGCAAGGGCGAAGATGATCGGCCGGCCGGACATCTTTCGCACATGCTCGGGCCGGAGAACATTGGGCCCTGACAGCCCCAGGAACAGGTCCGCCTCCTCGATCACCTCGTCGAGCGTTCGCTTGTCGCTCTTCTGGGCATACGCCGCCTTCTCCGGCGTCATGTCCTCCGCCCGATCCGCGTGGACAAGGCCGTGAATATCGCAGAGCCAGACATTCTCGCGCTTCACGCCGAGCTTCAGCAGCAGGTTGAGGCAGGCAATGCCCGCCGCCCCGCCGCCCGTGGAGACGATCTTGATGTCGGCGAAGGACTTGCCCGCCACGTGCAGGGCGTTGGTCGCCGCGGCGCCCACCACGATGGCGGTGCCGTGCTGGTCGTCGTGAAAGACGGGGATGTTCATGCGTTCGCGGCACAGCCGCTCCACGATGAAGCAGTCGGGCGCCTTGATGTCCTCGAGGTTGATGGCGCCAAAGGTGGGTTCGAGCGCGCAGACGATCTCGGCAATGCGCTCGGGGTCGGTTTCGTTCACCTCTATGTCGAAGCAGTCGATCCCGGCGAACTTCTTGAACAGGACAGCCTTGCCTTCCATGACCGGCTTGGAGGCAAGCGCACCGATATCGCCAAGCCCCAGCACGGCGGAGCCGTTGCTGACCACGCCCACGAGGTTGGCCCGCGCGGTATACCGGCTGGCGGCGCTCTCGTCGGCCTTGATCTCCAGGCACGCCTCGGCGACGCCGGGCGAATAGGCGCGCGAAAGGTCACGCCCGTTGGCAAGCGGCTTGGTCGCGCGGATTTCCAGCTTTCCGGGCTTGGGATGCTCGTGATATGCCAGCGCGGCCTGACGCAGGGTCTCCTTGTGGCTGTCGGTCATGTGCCTCCCTTCCCGCGAACTAGTTTAGCGGTAAACTAGTTTTCCGCCTGTCCGGCCGTGCCTCGGCCGCGGCGGCCTTTTGCGGCGGCAGCTTGCATGTCCGCCGCGCGCCGCGCAATCTGAATCTGCCGGCGCCTTCGCGCGCCATGACCGCAAGGAGGTGCAGATGCCGCTTCTGGACGACGCCCGCCAAGCCCGGGAGAACGCGCATGCGCCGTATTCCGGTTTCAGCGTCGGCGCCGCCGTGCGGTCGGCCTCCGGGCGCATTTTCGTTGGCTGCAACGTCGAGAACGCCTCTTATCCGGAGGGAACCTGCGCCGAGACCGGGGCCATCGCGGCAATGGTCGCGGCGGGTGACACCGAGATTGCCGAGGTGGCCGTGATCGCGGATTCCCGCGAGCCGGTGACGCCGTGCGGCGGATGCCGGCAGAGACTGGCCGAGTTCGGCAAGGGCGACGTGCGCGTGATCATGGCGACGCTGTCGGGCGTGCAGCGGACCGCCACGTTGTCGGGGCTGCTGCCCGGCGCGTTCACCAGCCAGAACATGAGCCGCGGTTAAGGCGTTGGATGCACGGGGCATCATAGCGGCATTGCGGGATGGTCACGGGGCGACATCGCAGGAGTTCTCCTGGTTCGCCAAAGGGCTTGCGGACGGTTCTGTAAGCGATGCGCAGGCGGCGGCCTTTGCCATGGCGGTGCTGCTGAAGGGGCTGGATGCCCGGGAACGCACGGCGCTGACCCTGGCGATGCGCGACAGCGGTGACGTGCTTGGCTGGGCGCTGGACGGTCCGGTGATCGACAAGCACTCCACGGGCGGGGTCGGCGATTGCGTGAGCCTCGTGCTCGCCCCCGCACTGGCCGCCTGCGGGGCGTTCGTGCCGATGATATCGGGCCGGGGGCTTGGACATACCGGCGGTACGCTTGACAAGCTGGAGGCGATCCCGGGCTTTGCAACGGGACTCGACGCGGCGCAATTGCGCCGCGTGGTGACCGAGGCGGGCTGCGCGATCGTGGGGGCGAGCGCCCGGATCGCCCCGGCCGACCGGCGCCTTTACGCCGTGCGCGACGTGACCGCAACGGTCGAGAGCCTCGACCTCATCACCGCGTCGATCCTGTCGAAGAAACTGGCGGCCGGGCTGGATGGTCTGGTGCTCGACGTCAAGCTGGGCAGCGGTGCCTTCATGAAGCAGATCGGGCAGGCCCGCGCGCTGGCAAGGGCGCTGGTGGATACGGCCAATGCCGCCGGATGCCGGACGGGCGCTGTGATCTCGGACATGAACCAGCCGTTGGCTCCGGCTCTTGGCAACGCGCTCGAAGTTGCCTGCGCCATGCGCGTTTTGACCGGGCAGGCGGCAGGACGTCTGGCAGAGCTGACGGCGGTTCTGGGCGGGCGGGCGCTGGCCGGCGCCGGGTTGGCCGATACCTGCGAAGACGGCGAGAGGGCGGTCGCAAAGGCGATCCGCGACGGGCGCGCGGCCGAGCGGTTCGGCCGCATGGTGGCCGCGCAGGGCGGGCCCGCCCGGTTCACCGAAAACTGGGGGCGCTTTCTGCCCGAGGCGCCGGTCATCCGCGAGGTCGCGGCGACGCGCCCCGGCCATGTCGCGGCAATCGATGGCGAGGCGATGGGGCTTGCCGTGATCGCGCTTGGCGGTGGGCGTCAGGTGGAAGGCGACAGGGTCGATCCGCGCGTGGGGCTGTCCGACGTGGTCCCGCTCGGTGCGTGCGTGGAAACCGGCCAGCCGCTCGTGCGTGTCCATGCCGCCTGCGCCGGGCAGGCGGCGCAGGCCGAGGCGATGCTGCAGGCGGCGATCATCATCGGTGACGACCCGCCGGCGCTGCCGCCACTCGTTTATGAACTGGTGTCGTGATGGCGCGGGCGTTTCTGGTGGTGATGGATTCGGTCGGCATCGGCGGGGCGCCGGATGCGGGGGCGTATTTCAACAACGGTCATCCGGATACCGGGGCCAATACGCTGGCCCACGTGGCCCGGGCGTGCGGCGGGCTGCACCTGCCGCACCTTGACGGGCTCGGGCTCGGTGCCGCGCTGGATCTCGCCTCTGGCGAGACGGCGCCGGGTCTCGGGGCTGTGCCTGCGGGGCTGTGGGGCGCGGCGACCGAACGCTCCCACGGCAAGGACACCACCTCCGGCCACTGGGAACTGGCCGGTGTGCCGGTGCCCTTCGAGTGGCACCGCTTTGGCGATACCGAGCCCGCTTTCCCGCCGGAGCTTGTCGAAGCGGTCAAGCGCGCGGCGGGGACGAGCGGCATCCTCGGCAATCGCCGCGCCTCGGGCACCGAAATCATCGAGGAACTGGGCCACGCGCACATGCGCAGCGGTTGGCCGATCTGCTACACCTCGGCCGACAGCGTCTTTCAGGTGGCCGCGCACGAGGAACGGTTCGGCCTGACCCGGTTGCTTGCGCTCTGCCGGGAAATTGCCCCGATGCTTCACGAGATGCGCGTGGGCCGCGTCATTGCCCGCCCGTTCCGGGGCGACGAGCCCCATGGCTTCACCCGCACCGCCAACCGGCGCGACTTTTCCATGCGGCCCCCCGCGCCGACGTTGTGCGACTGGGTGCGATCGGCGGGCGGGCGCGTGCACGCCATCGGCAAGATCGGTGACATATTCGCCATGCAGGGCATCGACGACGTGGCGACCGGACCTGACAGCGAGCTGATGGCACACCTTTCGCGCATGGTGGCAACCGCCGAGCCGGGCAGCCTGACCTTCGCCAATTTCGTGGAATTCGATTCCCTGTACGGCCACCGCCGCGACGCGGCAGGCTACGGCGCTGCGCTGGAACGGTTCGATGCCGGGATCGGTGCGATCCTGCCGCACCTTGGTGCCGGCGATCTGATGATCGTGACCGCCGATCACGGCAACGATCCCACCTGGCGCGGCACCGATCACACCCGCGAGTGCGTGCCGGTGCTGGTGGCCGGCGGGGGGCGCGGCGGGATCGGCCGTGTCGGTTTCGTGGATGTTGCGGCCAGCGTGGCCGCGCATCTGGACCTGGCGCAGGCGGGGCCGGGGCGCAGTTTCCTGCCCCGCGGAACGAGCTAGACCACCACTCTGGCGTTGCCCCCGGGGCGGCTTTCTGGAAAACAGGCGGAAAGCGAAACGCGCACGGGACGGATACCGACATGAAAGAGCACCTTACAATCGTCCAGCATCCGCTGGTTCAGCACAAGCTGACGCTGATGCGCGAAAAGGATACGTCCACCGCCGTGTTCCGCCAGCTCCTGCGCGAGATCAGCCAGTTGCTCGCCTACGAGGTGACACACGAGTTGCCGATGACCACGCGGCACATCGAGACGCCGCTCGAGGAGATGGATGCGCCGGTGCTCGACGGGCGCAAGCTGGCGCTCATCTCGATCCTGCGCGCGGGCAACGGTCTGCTCGACGGGATGCTGGAGCTCATTCCCTCGGCCCGCGTGGGTTTCGTCGGTCTTTATCGGGACGAGGAGACGCTGAAACCCGTCAAGTATTATTTCAAGGTGCCCGAGCTTCTGGGCGAAAGGCTGACGATACTCGTTGATCCTATGCTGGCCACGGGCAATTCCTCGGCCGCCGCGGTGGACATGATCAAGCAGGCCGGCGCGCGCGACATCCGTTTCCTGTGCTTGCTGGCCGCGCCCGAGGGCGTGGCACGGATGAAGGCGTCGCACCCGGACGTGCCGATCGTGACGGCGGCGCTCGACGAGCGGCTCAACGAAAAGGGATACATCCTGCCGGGGCTGGGGGACGCGGGCGACCGTATGTACGGCACCAAGTAGGGAAAACCTGTTTACGGACACGATATTATCGGGCAATCTATCCCCATAAGTTCTGGGGGAAAAATGAGACTTGCAAGCGTTCTGGCGACGGCTGCCATCGTCGTGTCTTGCGGGGCTGCTACGGTGCAGGCCCAGTCATCCGACAAGATCGTGCCGGCGGAATTTCCGCCGGACGGCTACCAGGGGCGTCAATACGTCGACAGCAAGGGCTGCGTGTTCATCCGCGCCGGGGTGGACGGCAATGTGACGTGGGTGCCGCGCATGACGCGGAGCCGCGAGCATATCTGCGGTTTCAAACCGACGCTGACCGCATCGGCGCGGCCGGACACCCCCGCCCCACGGCCCGCCGCCGAGAGCGAGCCGGAGCCCGCGGCCAAGCCGGCACCGCGGACGGCCGCGGTCGAGCAGGCGCCCGACCCAAAGCCGCGCGCGGCCCGTGCCCCGTCCTACCGCAGGGCGCCGGCTCCGCCGGCCGCGCCGGTCAAGCCGAAAGCGCCGGAAAAGGCGGTTGCGAAGCCCGACAACAAGCGCGTCGTTTCCGCCGTGTGCCGCGGGGCGAGCCCGCTTTCGCAGAAATACATCAACACCAGCACCGGTCTGAGCGTGCGGTGCGGTCCGCAGAGCGCGCCGCACGTGACTTACAAGAGCGGCGCGCGGACGACCGCGGCGCCGGTCCGCGACACGTCGCGCAAACCCGCTTATACCACCGTCCCGCGCGCGGGGGCGACAGGCTACCGCACCGGTCCGGCAAGGGTGGCGCCCAAGCGGGTTTACGAAAGGCAGCTGGCCAGCACGCGTGGCGTGCGCGTGCCTGACGGCTATGCCCCCGTATGGGAGGATGATCGCCTGAATACAAGGCGCGCGCACCAGACGCTTGCGGGCAAGGCGCAGATGGATCTCGTCTGGACCAAGACAGTGCCGCGCCGCCTTATCATCCGTGAGACCGGCCAGGTGGTAACACGCCACTACCCCGGCCTGCGCTATCCCTACACCAGCTATGCCGAGCAGAAGTCTGCGCTGGCCGGCGTGTCCACCCGCGGCACGACGCGCCACGCGGGCGCGGCGCAAGGCCAGCATCCGTCGGCCCGAAATGCGCCGGCACCGGCGCGGCAGACCGCGGCGGCGCGCGTCTCCACCCGGTCCGCACCCGCGCAGGCCGAGACAACGCCGCGGGCGGAATCGGCCAGCCATCGCTACGTCCAACTCGGCGCCTTTCCCGATCCGGACCACGCCATGCGTGCCGCCAAGCAGGTCGCCAATTCGGGCCTGCCCGCACGAATGGGCGATATCACCCGCAACGGCAAGGATTACAAGATCGTCCTTGCCGGCCCGTTCGAGACGCAGGCGCAGTTGACGGCCGGGCTGCAACGTGTGCGCGGCATGGGATATTCCCGGGCGTTCCTGCGCAAGTGACCGCAGGGGCATCTGCGGCGGCGTTCAGCCGCCGCAGATGCCCTGCAGGCGCAACCAGTCGGCGTCGCGCATCGCTGGCTGCGGTATCTCGGTCGCGTAAGGATCGGCCTCGATCAGCCCAAGCGTCGTCTCGCCCGAGATATCCACCGCGTAGGCGTATGGCGTGGACCGCACGCCCCAGGCGGCGAACCCGGTGAGCAGAAGTTGTTCGTCGACGGGCGGCCGGTCGGCGGTCAGCAAGGTCTCGGCGTACTCCCGCAGGGTGTCCTCACCCAGTTCGCCCGTGGTCAGAAGCCGGAAGCTCGCCCAGACGGAGCTTTCCTTGAGTAGCTTGGCAAGCGGGTCCGTCGTCTCGGCCCGCAGCCTTTCGGCGATCAGGTATCCGGCGACCACATCGGGCTCCTCGTGGTCCTCGACGAGCGACCGGCCGAGCAGGATCCTCCCGCCGGGCAGGTGCACGGTTTCGCGGACGCCGTCACGCATCACGGCCAGCGCCCCGCCACCGTCGGGACCGGGGATCCGCGCCGCCAGCCGTTCCAGCGCCTCGTCCCCGCCCGGCGCGCCGCAGGGCGGTCCCGCGACCCGCTGGATCTGTCGGAAAAGCGCGTCGCCGATCTCGTCGCGCTTGACGTCCGGCACCACGGATACGGCGTGGCGGCGCAGCGCCTGCGGCAGCCACGTCACCGCCGCCGCCAGAACCGCGGCGATCACCGCGAGCAGAACGACCAGCCGCAGCCGCCCCGGATGGGGCCTGCGCCTGTCGATCACCGTGCGCAGCGTCTCGATCGCGGCGATCATCTCGGTTTCGTCCGCGGCCAGTTCCAGCGTTTCGCCGGGATCGCCGTCAGGGTGATAGATCGCCGGTTGCCGGCCGGGATTGGCCCGTTCCACGGCCGCGAGCGACCAGTGCGCGAGGGCACGTTCCTGCATGTCGCTGATCACCAGCGTGGCATCGCCGATCGAGACGATCACGTCGGCCCGCTGCGCCTGCGGCGAGGCGCGCCACAACCCCGACGCTTCCAGCCGTTGGTACTGTTTCAATGCGGTCATGAGACCGGGCCTGCTCTGCCTCTTTTGCAGTCAGCTTAGCACGCGGGCATGGCAGGCGGCAATTGCCGGGTGGCAAGGGGATGGCGGCTTGTCATTGATGCGACGGGCAGGAGCGCGGATCTCCAGGGACCGGCGCATCGACCCCAAGCGGAGCATGCGGCCTTTACGTTACGCGCATGAAACGGCCGCGGCCCGCCCGCCCGTTCGCGATACCGCACGACGCGCCGGCGGCCTGAGAGTCGCCCGGCCCCTCTGGCCCGGGCGCGCGC
The DNA here is from genome assembly GCF_044472985.1 of Roseovarius salis. Classification (NCBI taxonomy): domain Bacteria; kingdom Pseudomonadati; phylum Pseudomonadota; class Alphaproteobacteria; order Rhodobacterales; family Roseobacteraceae; genus Roseovarius; species Roseovarius salis. The sequence continues at coordinate 62,848 of NZ_JBISDG010000011.1, forward strand.
CTCAGGCGGCCTCGGCGATCTTGCGCAGTTCGAATTTCTGGATCTTGCCGGTCGAGGTCTTGGGCAACTCGCGGAACACCACCTTCTTGGGCGTCTTGAAGCCGGCCAGCCTTTCGCGGGCAAAGGCGATCAGGTCGGCCTCGGTGACGGTGGCGCCGTCCTTGACCTCGACGAAGGCGCAGGGCACCTCGCCCCATTTCTCGTCCGGTTTCGCCACCACCGCGCAGAGCAGCACGGCGGGGTGTTTCATCAGCACCCCCTCGATCTCGATCGAGCTGATGTTCTCGCCGCCCGAGATGATGATGTCCTTGGCGCGGTCGGCGATCTTGAGATAGCCGTCGGGATGCTGGATGGCGATGTCGCCGGAATGGAAATAGCCCCCGCGGAACGCCTCTGCCGTCGCCTCTGGATTCTTGAGATATCCTTTCATCACCGCGTTGCCCCGGATCATGATCTCGCCCTGGCTTTCGCCGTCCATCGGGATCTGGGTCATGCACTCGGGCTCCATGGCGGTGATATCCTCCATCATGGGCATCAGCACCCCGGTGCGCGCCTTGATGGCATAGCGGTCGTCGTCCGCCAGGCTGTCCCACTCGGATTGCCAGATGCATTCCGTGACGTGTCCGTAGGTCTCGGTCAGCCCGTAGACCTGTGTGACGTTGAAGCCGAGCGGCTCTATCGCGGCGAGCGTGGCGGCGGGCGGCGGGGCACCTGCGGTGAACACCTCGACCACGTGATCGAAGGGGCGGCGCTCCTCGTCGCGGGCGTTGACGATGGCGTTCAGCACGATGGGCGCCGCGCCGAAATGGGTCACCCCCTCGTCGGCGATGGCGTCGTAGATGTTCTTGGCGGTGATGTCGCGGCAGCAGATCACCGTGCCGCCCACCATCGGCACCGCCCAGACGTGGTTCCAGTTGTTGCAATGGAAAAGCGGCACGATGGTCAGGTACTTGACGCCGCGGGGCAGGGGCCAGCTCACGGCCGTGCCCATGGTCATCAGATAGGCGCCGCGGTGGTGACAGACCACGCCCTTGGGCCGTCCGGTGGTGCCGGAGGTGTAGTTGAGGGCAAGGCTTTCCCACTCGTCGGCGGGCATGATCCAGTCGAATTCCGTGTCGCCGGAGGCCAGCAGCTCCTCGTAGGCCATGTGGTTGCCGGTCGCGGCAAGCCCGGCCTGTTCGTCGGGCACCTCAACGATGGTCGGGGCCGGGCCCTCCATCCGCTCAACAGCGGCCAGCGCGACGGGCAGAACCTGGCTGTCGACCAGCACGACCTTCGCCTCGCCGTGGCCGAAGATGTAGGACACGGTGTCGGCCTCCAGCCGCGTGTTGATCGTGTTCAACACCGCGCCGCAGGCGGGCACGCCGAAATGTGCCTCGGCATGGGCGGGAACATTGGGCAGCAGCGTGGCCACCACGTCGCCCGGCTCAACTCCCAGCCTGGCCAGGCCCGAGGCCAGCCGCGTGCAGCGTTCGTGGTACTCGGCATAGGTCTTGCGGAAGCCGCCATAGACAACGGCATCCTCCCGCGGAAAGAGCCGGGCGGCACGCCGGAGATGCGACAGCGGGGTCAGCGGCACGAAATTCGCCGCGTTCTTGTCGAGACCGGTTTCGTCCCTCATCCATCCCATGTGGCGTCCTCCCCTTGGCCATGTCCTGCATCAAGCCGGATATTGCGCATTTGTGCCGAAATGGCAAAGAAAATTGCGGGGTTGACGCCTGCTCGCGTGTCCGTGCCTTCCGCCGGGATGCGTCATGGCCTAGCCTGCGACGCATGATCATCTCTCCGGGCCGCAATTACATCTTCGTGCACATTCCCAAGACGGGGGGAACGTCGCTTTCGCTGGCGTTGGAGGGGCGGGCGATGAAGGATGACATCCTGATAGGCGACACGCCCAAGGCAAGGAAACGGCGGCGCCGGCTTCGCGGCGCGCGGGCCGCCGGGCGGCTTTGGAAGCATTCCACGCTGGCCGATATCGAGGGGCTGGTCAGCCGCGAATTCGTCGCCGGGGCATTCGTTGTCACCATGGTGCGCAACCCTTGGGACCGCGCGGTCAGCTATTACCGCTGGCTGCGCGTGCAGGGCTTCGACCACCCCGCGGTGCGGGCGGCCAAGGCATCGGATTTCAGCGGCTTCCTCAATACCCGCCATACCCGGAACGCGTTGCGCGCCAACCCTTGCGGCCGTTACGTCACCCGCCCGGACGGGGTGGAACACTGTAACGCGTTCATCCGGCTTGAACGATTCGAGACGGACGCCGCCCCGCTGTGGGATCACCTCGGCTTCCGCCTGCGGCTGCCGCGCTGCAACGCGTCCGACCGGCGCGCGGATTATCGCGGTTACTACTCCGACGCGGACGCGGCATTGCTGGCCGAGCTGTGCGCCGAGGATATCCGCCGCTTCGATTACGATTTCGGCTGAGTGCCGCGCCACGTTTTCATCTTGCCCGAAATACTCCGGGGGAGTCCGGGAAAATCCGAGGATTTTCCCGGACGGGGGCAGCGCCCCCTTCAGGCGGCCGCGTTCGCGGCGACGCCGAAGCGGCCGTGGAAAGTGTCGCCGTTGCTTGCCATCTCGCGCAGCAGCGCGGGGGGCTCGAAGCGCCGGCCGAACCGGTCGCGCAGCGTCTCGCAGCGCTCCACGGCGTAGGCCGCCCCGAGCATGTCCAGCCATGAGAACGGACCGCCCGACCATGGTGCGAAGCCCCAGCCTAGGATGGCGCCCACGTCGCCCTCGCGAATGTCCTCCAGCACGCCTTGTTCCAGTGCGCGCACCGCTTCCAGCACCTGCGCGAACATCAGCCGGTGCTGCACCTCGGTCAGGTCGGGCTGCTCCCGTGCACGGGGGAACTTCTCGGCCAGCCCCGGCCAGTAGCCAACGCGCTTGCCCTTCTCGTCGTAGTCGAAAAAGCCGGCGCCGGCCTTGCGGCCCAGCCGGCCCTCGCCCTCCATCCAGAAGATCACCTCGTCCACGGCCGCGTCGGGGTAGTCGTCGCCCATGGCCGCCCTGGTGGCCCGCGCGATCCTGGCGCCGAGGTCGATGCTGGTCTCGTCGACCAGCTGCAGCGGCCCCACGGGGAAGCCCAGTTGCCGCGCGGCGTTGTCGATCAGCGGCGGCGCGACCCCCTCGGCCACCATGCGGATGCCTTCGTTGATATAGGGGATGATGCAGCGGTTGGCGTAGAAGAAGCGCGCGTCGTTCACCGCGATCGGCGTCTTGCGGATCTGCCGGACGTAATCGAGCGCCTTGGCCACCGCCCGGTCGCCGGTCTGCGTCCCCTTGATGATTTCCACCAGTTGCATCTTCTCGACCGGCGAAAAGAAGTGGATGCCGATGAACTGTTCGGGCGTGTCGGAGGCCTTGGCCAGATCGGTGATCGGCAGGGTGGAGGTGTTGGTGGCGAATATGCAGTCGTCGCCCACATGCGCCAGCGCCTGTTTCGTCACCTCGGCCTTCACCTTCGGGTCTTCGAACACGGCCTCGATGATCAGGTCGGCCCCGTCCAGCGCCGCGTAATCTGTGGTGGCGGTGATGCGGTCCAGCGTGGCCTGCTTTTTCTCTTGGGTGGCCTTGCCGCGCTTGATCCCCTTGTCCATGTAATCGGCGGTATGGGCGCGGCCCTTGTCGGCCGCCGCCTGGTCCTGGTCGATCAGCACGACCTCCATCCCGGCCTGCGCGGAGACCAGCGCGATGCCCGCGCCCATCATGCCCGCGCCCAGCACGCCCAGTTTCTTCACCTTCTGGTCGGGCACGTCCGGCCGGTTCGCGCCCTTTTCCAGCGCCTCCTTGTTGATGAAGAGCGAGCGGATCATCGCCCCCGAGGACGGATCCATCATGACGTTGGTGAACCAGCGCGCCTCGATCCTGAGTGCCGTGTCGAAAGGCACCAGAGCCCCCTCGTAGACCGCACTCAGCAACGCCTTGGCGGCCGGAAAGGCGCCCTGCGTGCGCCCGTTGACCATGGCGCTGGCCCCCACGAAGGTCATGAAGCCGGAAGGGTGGTAGGGCGCCCCGCCGGGCATCTTGTAGCCTTTCTCATCCCACGGCTTGACGATGTCCTTGTCGCCGGCCTGCAGCACCCATTCCCTGGCCTTGTCCAGCAGCTCGTCCGCCGGCACCACCTCGTCGATCACGCCGGCGGATTTCGCCTTCTTCGGATCGTTGAGCTTGCCCTCCAGCAACAGCGGGCTGGCGCCCATGGCACCCAGCTTGCGCACCAGCCGGGTGGTGCCGCCCATGCCGGGGAAGATACCGACCATGATCTCGGGCAGGCCGATCTTGGCAGATGGGTTATCGGCGGCGAAGACGCGGTGGCAGGCCAGCGGAATCTCCAGCCCGATGCCGAGCGCCGTGCCGGGCAGGGCGGCGGCGACCGGCTTGCCGCCCCTGTTCCTGTCGTCCATCCCCGCGCGCTCGATCTTGCGCAGGATGGCATGCATGCGCATGAGCCCCTCGAAAAGCCCCCTGGCCGGGTCGTCCCCGGCCTCGTCCTTCATCCGGGCGATGGCGTTGAGGTCCATGCCGCCGGCGAAGCTGTCCGGCTTGCCGCTGGTGATGACGATGCCCTTGACGGCGTCGTCGGCCAGCGCGTCGTCGACCAGCGTCTCCAGGTCGTGGAACCCCTGCTCGGTCATCACGTTCATGGACTTGCCCGCGGTGTTCCAGGTGATCACCGCGACGCCGTCGGTGTCCTTTTTCATCGTGAAATCGGTCATTCCGGATACCTCCTGTCTGTCGCGGCGTTACACGCGCTCGATGATCGTGGCCGCGCCCATGCCCGAGGCGACGCAGAGCGTGGCAAGCCCCGTCTCTTTGTCGGCGCGTTCCATCTCGTCCAGCAGCGTGCCAAGGATCATCGCCCCGGTCGCGCCGAGGGGATGGCCCATGGCAATGGCGCCGCCGTTCACGTTCACCCTGTCCTGGTCCACGCCGAATGCTTGGCAAAAGCGCAGCACGACGGCCGAGAACGCCTCGTTCACCTCGATCAGGTCGATGTCGGACATCTCCATGCCGCTGTCGGCCAGCGCTTTCTCGGTCGCCGGCACGGGGCCGGTCAGCATGATGGTGGGGTCGGTGCCGATCTTGGTGGTCTGGCGGATGCGGGCGCGGGGGGTGAGTCCGTATTGCTCGCCGAAGTCCTTCGAGCCGATCAGAAGCCCCGCCGAGCCGTCCACGATGCCCGAGGAATTGCCGGCGTGATGGATGTGCTCGATCCGCTCCAGATGCGGGTACTTGAGCTTGGCCACCGCGTCGAAGCCCGGCATCTGCTCGCCCATCTCCTTGAAACTGGGCGAGAGGCTGCCGAGGCTCTGCATGTCCGTATCCGGGCGCATGTGCTCGTCATGGTCGAGGATGGTGAGACCGTTCTGGTCTTTCACCTCGATCACGGAGCGCGCGAAGCGCCGCTCGGACCAGGCCTGCGCTGCGCGTTTCTGCGATTGCACCGCGTAGGAATCGGCATCGTCTCGCGAGAAGCCGTACTCGGTGGCGATGATGTCCGCGGCGATCCCCTGGGGAACGAAGTAGCTCTCCATGGCCACCGAGGGGTCGACGGCGATCGCCGCGCCGTCGCTGCCCATCTGCACGCGGCCCATCATCTCCACCCCGCCGGCGATGTAGGCCTCTCCGGCCCCGGCCCGGACCTGGTTGGCCGCGAGGTTGGCCGCCTCCAGGCCGGAGGCGCAGAAACGGTTGATGGCCAGCCCCGGGATCGCCTCGTCGAGATCGGAGGCCAGCACCGCCGTGCGCGCCAGGCAGCCGCCCTGCTCGCCGATCTGGGTGACGTTGCCCCAGATCACGTCCTCGACCGCCCGACCGCCGAGCCCGTTGCGGTCCTTCAGCGCGTTGAGCACCTGTTTCGACAGGCTGAGCGCGGTCACCTCGTGCAGGGCACCGTCCTTGCGGCCCTTGCCGCGGGGCGTGCGAACGGCGTCGTAGATATACGCGTCTGTCATGTCGTCTCCTTTCTCAGGCCCGGTCGGCGGGGGAGCCGGGCATCAGGTCGTAGGGATGTTTCCAGCCCGGCGTGCCCTCGATGTTCGTCAGCCACCGGTCGATATTGGACCACTCGGCGCGGTCAAAGCCGAAGGGCTCGGGGTAGAACAGGTAACCGCAGCAGCTCAGGTCGGCGTTGCTCATCTCTTCGCCCACGATCCAGTCGCGCCCCTGCAGATGCGAGTCCAGCGTCTTGTAGGCACCCTTCAACCGCCCCTGAAGGAAGGCGATGACCTCGGCCGGGCGTTTTTCCTCGGGCATGAAGTTCATCAGGAAACGCGTCATGCCCGCCTGGCTCGACAGCTTGTGATTGTCCCACAGCACCCAGCGCAGCACCTCGTAGCGTTCCCCGGGCGCGCCGCCAAACCGGCCTGTCCGGTCCGTGATCCATTGCTGGATCGCGCCCGACTGGGTCAGGCGGAAATCGCCGTCCTCCAGCACGGGCACCTCGCCCATCTCGTTGAGCGCGCGGTAGTCGGCGGTGCGGGTGGCGCCGCCGAAGAAATCCACGAAAACGGGCTCCCATTCGAGGCCGGATAGCTCGAGCGCCAGGGCGGCCTTGTAGGCATTGCCCGATTCGCCGAAGCAGTGCAGCTTGATGGTCATGGTCCTGGCCTCCTTGCGTTCGCGTTGTCCGTGCCCGCCGGCGTGGGGGTTTCACACCCCCACACCCCCGTGGAGTATTTCGGGCAAGATGAAGGGGGGCGTTCACCGAACGTTAACGTCAATGCGGTTGTCTTGCCCGTGCGGTACAGGCTGGAGAGCCGATGACCGCGCAAGGTGAAGCCCTGTCCCGGTCCGGATGCCACGCGGCCGGCGGCCGGGGCAGGGTGATCCGCGGCTTCATCTTGCTCCAAATACTCCCGCCGGAGGCACCCCGGCCCTGCCGCGTGTACCGTCATTGTCTCGTTGCCTCCCCGGTGAAGCCGCGGGCGATCAACTCCTTCATGATCTCGTTGGCGCCGCCGTAGATACGCTGCACCCGTGCGTCGGCCCACATGTTCGCGATGTCGTACTCGGCCATGTAGCCGTAGCCGCCATGCAACTGCACGCACGCGTCCAGCACCTCGAACTGCGTGTCGGTGAGCCAGTACTTGGCCATCGCCGCCGTCTCGACCGTGAGCGCGCCGGCGATGTGCTCGGCGATACACGTATCGAGGAAGGCGCGAGCGACCCTTGTCTTGGTCAGGCATTCGGCCAGCGCGAACCGCGTGTTCTGGAACTGCATGACCGGGCCGCCGAAGGCCTGCCGCTCGTTCGCGTAGCGAATGGTGCGCTCTACCCCGCCCTCCATCGCGCCCTGCGCGCCGCAGGCGATGATCAGCCGCTCCTGCGGCAGCTGTTCCATCATCTGGTAGAACCCGCGGCCCTCGACCCCTCCGAGGATGTTCTCGGGCGGGATTTCCACGTCGTCGAAGAACAGCTCCGAGGTGTCCGCGGCATGGTTGCCGATCTTTTCGAGGTTGCGCCCGCGCGAGAAGCCTTCGGCGCCGGCCGTCTCGATCGCCACCAGCGAGGTGCCCTTGGCGCCCGCGTTCGGGTCGGTCTTGGCGGCGACGAGGATCAGGTCGGCATGCTGGCCGTTGGTGATGAAGGTTTTCTGCCCCGAGAGGCGGTAGGTGTTGCCGTCGCGCGAGGCGCGGGTCCTGATCCCCTGCAGGTCGGAGCCGGCGGCGGGTTCGGTCATGGCCAGCGCGCCGACCATCTCGCCCGAGGCCATTCTCGGCAGCCAGTCGCGCTTCTGCTCCTCCGAGCCGTAGGCGAGGATGTAGTGCGCCACGATACCGGAATGGATAGGGTTGCCCCAGCCGGCGATGTTGGCCCGCGACTGTTCGATGCAGATGACCGCCTCGTGGCCGAAATCCCCGCCGGCGCCGCCGAACTCCTCGGGGATGGAGGGGCAGAGCAGCCCCAGCGCGCCGGCCTGCTGCCAGGTCTCGCGGTCCATCTGCCCCGCGCGGCGCCAGCGGTCGAGATGGGGCACCCATTCCTCGGCGAAGAATTTCGCCGCCATTTCCCCGAGCATCCTGTGCTCGTCCGTCATCCATGCGGACATGCTTCTCCTCCCTCGATGCTACCGCTTGCGCGACTCCAGCTCGGAATTGAACAGCCGCAGGCGGTGGGTCAGCGCCTCGGTGTCGGTCACGCTGTCGAAGTTCTCGAACAGGAACGACAGCGCCTCGCCCTCGTCGAGCCCCGCCTCCTGCGCGAAGCGCCGCAGCCGGCGATACCCGTCCTCGGTCATCGCGGCGTTGAAGCGGCGGGTGAGGCGGAAGCGCTTGGGCATGGTCTCCTCCTTCTTCCGGTTTGGCGGTCAGCCCGCGGCCCCGGCGAACTGGCCCGGCTCAAGCGCCATGACCGTGTCTGCGCCTGCCTCGATGCGCGCGCGATGCGTCGCCGTCACGGGCAGGTGGCGCGCCATGTAGTGCCGGCCGGTGGCGATCTTGGCCTCGAGGAAGGCGGTGTCGGGCGCGCCCTCGGCAAGCCGGGCCCGCGCCGCGTGCGCCATTCGCGCCCACATCAGCCCCAGGCAGACATGGCCGAAAAGATGCATGAAATCGTAGGCGCCTGCCAGCGCGTTGTTCGGTGTCTTCATGCCGTGCTGCATGAAGTAGGTGCCCGCGGCCTGCAGATCCTTGCTGGCAGACTTGAGCGGGTCGAGGAACTGCCGGTCGAAATCGTCGTCGCTGCCGGCGGTGTCCTTGCTGTAATCATTGACCATGTCGAAGAAGGCCATGATCGCCTGGCCGCCCTGCTGGGGCAGCTTGCGGCCCACCAGATCGAGCGACTGGATGCCGTTGGTGCCCTCGTAGATCATGGTGATCCGGGCGTCGCGCACGAACTGCTCCATCCCCCATTCCCGCACGAAGCCGGAGCCGCCCAGTGTCTGCTGTGCCAGCACGGTGGTCTCGAACCCCTTGTCGGTGAGAAAGCCCTTTATGACCGGCGTTAGCAGCGAAATCATCTGCTCGGCCTCCGCGTCGCCGGCGCGGATGTGGGCGTCGATCATCCGGGCGCCCCAGAAGGTGAAGGCGCGTGCGCCTTCGACGAAGGCCTTCTGGTCCATCAGGTTGCGGCGCACGTCGGGGTGCACGATGATCGGGTCGGCGGGCTGGTCGGGCGCGTGCGCCCCCGTGACGTCGCGGCCCTGAAGCCGGTCGAGCGCGAAGGCCAGTGCGTTCTGGTAGGCGACCTCGCCCTGGGCGTAGCCCTGCAGCCCGACGCCGATGCGCGCTTCGTTCATCATGGTGAACATCGCGCGCATGCCCTTGTGCGGCTCGCCCACGAGGTAGCCTGTGGCCCCGTCGTAGTTCATCACGCAGGTGGCATTGCCGTGAATGCCCATCTTGTCCTCGAGCCCGCCGCAGGAGAGCGCGTTGCGCGCGCCGAGGCTGCCATCGGCGTTGACCAGGAATTTCGGCACGATGAACAGCGAGATGCCCTTGGTGCCGCCGGGCGCGTCGGGCAGCTTGGCCAGCACGAGGTGGACGATGTTCTCGGTCAGGTCGTGTTCACCGGCCGAGATCCAGATCTTCTGGCCCGTCACGCGGTACGTGCCGTCATCGGCCGGTTCGGCCCTGGTGCGGATGAGGCCGAGATCCGTGCCGCAGTGCGGTTCGGTCAGGTTCATCGTGCCGCCCCACTCGCAGGTGGCGAGCTTGGGCAGGTAGGTCCGCTTTTGCTCGTCGCTGCCGTGGGCGTGAATGGCGTTGTAGGCGCCGTGCGTCAGGCCCTGGTACATGTTGAAGGCCATGTTGGCGGAGCTGAACATCTCGCCCACCGCCGTGGAAACGAGATAGGGCAATCCCTGCCCGCCATACTCGGGGTCGCAGTCGAGCGCGGGCCAGCCGCCCTCGCGCACCTCGTCGAAGGCCTCCCTGAAGCCGTCGGGCGTGCGCACGGCACCGTTTTCCAGCGCGCAGCCCTGCGCGTCACCGACCGGGTTGAGCGGCGCCAGCACCTCGGCGGCGAGCTTGCCGGCCTCTTCCAGTACAGCGGCGGTGAAGGCGCGGTCCAGCTCCTCGTAACCGGGGATGTCGGTCTCGCCGACTTGGAGCACGTCGTGCAGAACGAACTGCATGTCCTTGGTGGGCGGGGTGTAAATCGGCATCTCTGTCTCCCTCGTCGGTGCGGATGCGGCCGATGATCCGCTTGTCCGGCTAGTCCGTTTCGCTGGATTGGCGGATCGAGGCGATCATCTTTTCGCCCCAGCGCATTTGCTCGCGCAGATCGGCGATTGCCGCATCCAGCTCGTCACGCTGGCGCTCGAGGTCGGCGAGCCTCTCACGCGCCAGGTTATAGGTGCGCGTGAGCTGCGTGAACTGCTGGTCGCCCTTGTCGTAAAGGTCCAGCAACTGGCGGATATCCTCGAGGCTGAAGCCGAAGCGCTTGCCGCGCAGGATGAGTTTCAGCCGCGCGCGGTCCCGCTTGGTGAAAAGGCGCTTTTGCCCCTGACGTCGCGGCGACAGCAGTTCCTTGGCCTCGTAGAACCGCAACGTCCGCGGCGTGACGTCGAAGGCATCGCACATTTCCCGGATTGTCATCGTCTCTTCGCTCATGACGCCTGTCTGGTGTCGTGGTCCGTGGCCCACAGCTGCGCATTCGGGCCAACCGATACAACAGGCGCCCCGCTTTACGTAACTGCTACGTCACGTCACTTTGGGTCAGGGGGCTGGTGACGCCACGTCACGCAGCGGCCGGGCCGGGCGTGCGGCCGGCGACAGGGCGGTCAGTTCCGAAGGCGGTCAGTCCTGCGCGAGATCACGGGCCACGCCGTTGCGGGTCTCCCTCAGTTCGGCCATCGCCTGCTCCAGCTGGTCGCGTTGCTGCGCAAGCTCCTCCAGCTTGCGGTCGGCCAGCTCGATCCAGCTCTGCATTTGCGCCTTGGTACCCTTTTTCTCGTAGATCTCGAGCCACTGGCGGATTTCCTCCAGCGCAAAGCCCCACCGTCGGCCGCGGCGGATCAGGGTCATGCGCGCCACCTCGCGCGGGCCGTAATACCGTGCGCGGCCCTGCCGCTCCGGGCTGAGCAGCTCGATGTACTCGTAGTAGCGCAGGGTGCGCGGGGTCACCTCGAACTCCGCGCACATCTCCTTGAACGAAAGACGGGTTTGCGGCATCACTTCGCCTCTTTCCGGCCGCTACCTAGACCGTCGCGTCCGGCAGGGCAACAGCCGCCCTTGAAGCCGGGGACGGTTCCGGCTCATAAAGGGCGCGGCACCGCGCCCGGACGAGGATGGCCATGACCGCCGACAGCAAGAAGCTCGCAGAACAGTTCATCCAGGCGATCCCGCATTCGCGGGCGCTGGGCATGGAAGTGACACGGATCGAGGAGGGCCGGGCCGAGATCGCGATGGATTATGACGCCCGTTTCGTGGGTGATCCAAGGACCGGCGTGATACATGGCGGGGCCGTCTCGGCGCTGATGGACACCTGCTGCGGCGCGGCGGCGATTAGCCATCCGGCCAATGGCGGCTCCACGGCGACGATCGACCTTAGGATCGACTACATGCGCCCGGCCACCCCGGGACAACGGATTCGCGCGCAGGCGGAGTGCTACCATGTCACGCGCTCTGTCGCCTTCGTTCGGGCGAGGGCCATGGATGACGACGACGATCGCCCGGTCGCCGCCGCGACCGGCACCTTCACCACGGGAAACGAATGATGGCCCGTCAGCGCCCGGAACCCGTGCAGGTGGTCAAGCAGCGCCGCGACGCCGCGCTCAAGGCGCTGGTGGACGGTGTGCCCTACATCCGTTTCTTAGGCATCGAGTTCGACCGGCGCGGGGACGAGTTGACCGCCGTGATGCCCTTCGACGACAGCCTGATCGGCAATCCCCGCCTGCCGGCCCTGCATGGCGGGGCGACAGCCGCCTTTCTCGAGGTGTCCGCCATCATCGGGCTGAGCTGGGCGATCCTCTGGGACGAGATCGAGAGCGGTCGGCTCGATCCCGAGATGCTGGTATCGGGCGAGCTGCCCAACCTGCCCAAGACCATCGGGTTCACTGTCGACTACCTGCGGTCCGGGTTGCCGCGTGACGCCTACGCGCGTGCCCGCGTCAACCGGTCCGGGCGGCGCTATGCCAGCGTGCATGTCGAGGCATGGCAGGATAACCGCGCCCGTCCCTTTGCGCAGGCGACCGGGCATTTCCTCATGCCAAGGAGCGATGGCTGAGCGCGAGGGCGCGGTCACGCACCGGCGCGTGCTCCGGATCGCCCTGCCCATCGTCATCTCCAACGCGACGGTGCCGATCCTGGGCACGGTGGATACCGGTGTCGTGGGCCAGATGGGCCAGGCGGTGCCGATCGGCGCGGTGGGCATCGGCGCGATCATCCTGACGGCGGTTTACTGGGTCTTCGGGTTCCTGCGGATGGGCACCACCGGGCTGACCAGCCAGGCCCATGGCGCGGGTGAACGCGCCGAGGTCGCGGCGATGCTGACGCGGGCCACCATGATCGGGCTGGCCGGGGGGCTGTTGTTCATCCTCTTGCAGGCACCGGTTTTCGACGTCGCCTTCTTGGTCGCCCCCGCCAGCGCCGAGGTCGAAACGCTCGCGCGCGAGTACATGGCCATCAGGATCTGGAGCGCACCTGCGATCATCTCGATCTACGGGGTAACTGGCTGGCTCATCGCGCAGGAGCGCACGGCCGCCGTGCTGGCGGTGCAGGTGCTCATGAACACTCTGAACATCCTGCTCGACCTGTGGTTCGTGCTGGGGCTCGGCTGGGGGGTCGAGGGGGTCGCGCGGGCGACCTTCATCGCCGAGTGGGCGGGGCTGGCGCTCGGGCTTTGGCTGTGCCGCGATGCGCTCGCGGTGCGGGCATGGCGCGACTGGCCGCGCGTGTTCGACCCTTTGCAGCTCAGGCGCATGGCCAGCGTCAACCGCGACATCCTGCTGCGGTCGCTGATGCTCCAGGGCATTTTCGTCTCCTTCCTGTTCCTGGCCAGCGATTTCGGCGACGTGACGCTGGCGGCCAACCAGGTGCTGCTGCAGTTCCTGCACGTGACCGCCTATGCGCTCGACGGGTTCGCCTTCGCCGCCGAGGCGCTGGTGGGGCAGGCCGTTGGGCGGCGCGACGCGTGCGTGCTGCGGCGGGGCGCACTGCTCACCAGTTTCTGGGGCGGGGTGATCGTGCTGGTGCTGGCGGCGGTGTTCGGCGTGTTCGGCGGGGCCGTCATCGACCTGATGGCCAAGGCGCCCGAGGTGCAGGCGGCGGCGCGCGCCTATCTGGGATACATGGTGCTGGCGCCGGTCGCGGGGCTGGCCGCGTGGATGCTCGACGGCATCTTCATCGGCGCCACGCGGGCCCGCGACATGCGCAACATGATGGCTGTCAGCCTTGCCGTCTACGTCGCCGCGGTGGCCGCGTTGGTGCCCGTCCTGGGCAATCACGGGCTCTGGCTGGCCCTGCTGATCAGCTTCGTGGCGCGGGGCGTGACGCTGGGGGTGCGCTACCCGGCGCTCGAGGCGGGGCTGAGGCCCTGACGGGGGGCGACGTCGCGCAAGAATTTGATCAAATTTCGTTTCACCGGGTGGCGAATCCCGCGGCGCGGGGTGACAGTCCGTCTCCCGGTCCTTCTGCCTGCAACGGGTTTGCCTGATGCCTGAGCCTTCCATTCGTGTCGCGATCAACGGGTTCGGCCGGATTGGCCGAACGCTTCTGCGCATCCTCCTGCGCGAGGCGCCCGACATCGAACTGGCACTCATCAACGATATCGAACCGTTGGAAACCTGCGCCTATTTGTTCGAGTACGACAGCGTTTTCGGTCCGTGGCGCGGGGATGTGCGGACCGGACCGGGCACGCTCGTGGTCGATGGCCGGGCGATTCCGTTCCATGCCGAACCCGATCTGCGGGCGCTCGACCTGTCCGGCGTCGATCTCGTGCTGGAATGCACCGGCATGGGCGGCAAGCGCGCCGTGGCCGAGCGCGGGCTCGCCGCGGGGGCGGGCGCGGTACTCGTCTCCGGCCCCTCTGCCGAGGCGGATATCACCGTGGTGATGGGCGCCAACGAGGCCCGGCTCGGCGATGAGCGGATCGTGTCCAACGCCTCGTGCACGACCAACGCGCTGGCGCCGCTTGTGCGGGTGCTGGACACGGCGTTCGGCGTCGAGAGCGGCCAGATGACGACGGTGCACTGCTACACCGGCAGCCAGCCGACGGTGGACAAGCCCCGCGGCGCCCCGGAACGCAGCCGCGCCGCCGCGCTGTCGATGGTGCCCACCACCACCAGCGCCCAGCACCAGACCGGTCTCGTGCTGCCGCACATGAACGGGCGGATCGAGGCGCGCGCGATCCGCGTGCCCACGGCCAGCGTCTCGGCCATCGACCTGACGGTCCAGACGCGCATGCCGGCAACCGTTCGCGCGGTCAATGCCGCGCTGCAGGAGGCCGCCGCCGGCTCCGCCGTGTTCGGCTGGACCGACGCGCCGCTGGTCAGCGCGGACCTGCGCGGGCGTCCCGAATCGATCATCATGGTGGGGCCGGAAACCTCTGTCTCCAGCGGCGGGCTGTTGCGCGTTTTCGGCTGGTACGACAACGAGTGGGGCTTTTCCTGCAGGATGCTCGACATGGCCCGCCGGATTGCGCGCCGCTAGCCGGCACGGCCCCGGCACACAGCCTGCCGGCGTTTCTTCTTGGACGAAATACCCCGGGGGAGTCGCCCGCAGGGCGACGGGGGCAGCGCCCCCGGCACGGGTCGCCCCGCGCGCCGGCCCCGGGGCTTGTCTTGCCGCGGTCGCAGAATCGTTCAAGACTCTCCGCCAATGACAGCGACGACGCAGGATGCCACGGCCCACCCGGTCGCGAGGATGGCGGTGCTAACCGTCACGGCGCTGGTGATCGGGGCGCTGGCCTCGCTGGCCGCCATCGCGCTGGTGGAGGTCGTATCGGCGCTGAACGCGGGGTTGCTGGTCTCGCCCCGGGCACGCGTGCAGTGGGAGCAGACCCCGCGGCTGGTCATGGTGGCGACCGTTCTGGTGCCCACGCTCGGGGGGCTTCTGGTGGGGCTGGCGCACCGCTACCTGTCGCCTGCGGGCCGCCCGCTGGGCCCGCCCGACGTCATCGCGGCGGTACAGTTCCGTGACCCGCTGCCGGGGTTGCGCAGCGGGCTTGTGTCCACCGCGACGGCGGCGCTGTCGCTCGGTGCCGGGGCGTCCGTGGGGCAATACGGGCCGATGGTGTATCTCGGTGCGTTGATCGGCGGCGCGGCCCGGCGGCTGCGCGTGGGCGTGCCGAACCTGCCGGCCATAGCGATCAGCTGCGGCGTGGCCGCGGCCATCGCGACCGCTTTCAACGCGCCCGTCGCCGGGCTGGTCTTCGCCCACGAGGTCGTGCTGCGTCACTACGCCACGCAGGCCTTCGCGCCGGTCACGGTCGCCTCGGCCACGGGCCATGTCATGGCCAACGTGATCTTCGACCGCCCGGCGCTGTTCCTCGTGGAATTCGGTGGCGTCGAGAACGGGCACGAATTCGTCCTGTTCGGGGTGCTGGGCATTCTGGTGGCGCTGGCAGCGGTCGGGTTCATGCGGCTGCTGCTGCGGGTGGGGCAGGGCCTTGCCGTTGCGCCGCTGCCGGCGGCGTTGCGCCCTGCGGCGGCCGGTCTGGCGGTGGGGCTGACGGCGCTGTGGTTGCCCGATGTTCTGGGTATCGGCACCGAGACGCTGCGATTCGCCACCATCGAGGGGGCGTTCGGGCAGGGCGAGCTTGTGGTGCTGATCGCGGCCAAGATCGTTTTGACGGCGCTGTGCATCGGGGCGGGGTTCTCGGGCGGAGTGTTCAGCCCGGCTCTGCTGATCGGCAGCCTGATCGGCGCGCTGTTCTGGTCGCTGGCCGCCGGGACGGCCGGGGTGCCCACATCCGGCGTGGCGGTTTATGCCATCGGCGGCATGATGGCCTTTGCCAGCGCCGTGATCGGGGCACCGCTCACCTGCATCCTGATCGTGTTCGAACTGACGCGGAACTATGACGTGACCATCGCCGCGATGGTCGCGGTGGTGTTTTCAAACCTCGTGGCGCACCGGCTGTTCGGGCGGTCGCTTTTCGACGTGCAGCTACGGGCGCGGGGCGTGGACTTTTCCCGCGGGCGCGACCGGGCGCGGCTGGCCGCGCGCAAGGTGGTGGAACTGGCCGCGCAGAACGCGGTGACGGCGCGGACGGATGAGAATGCGGAGTGCGTGCGGCAGAGGCTGGCCACCCATGGATGGCGCGAGGCATTCGTGACCGACACCCACGGGCGGTTCGCCGGGGTCTTCACGGGCGACGGGGATAGCGGGGATACCGGCCCGGTCCGCGGACGGGTGCGCGCGCCCGCCCGCGTGTTCGACGAGCATACCGACATCGCCGCGGCGATGGAGCGGCTGCGCGGATTCGTCGGCGATGCCGTGCCCGTCGTGGAGCGGGAGACGGGCCGTTACCTCGGCGCGGTGGCCGAGGCCGACGTGGTCGCCGCCTATCTCGACGAATCCGACCGGCTGAGGAAGGAGGAGAATGCGGCGCTTTAGGATCATGATCGCCGTGCTTGCCTTTGCCGCCCCCGCCGGGGCGCAGGACCTGACCGTTGCCAGCTGGGGCGGCGCCTACGAGGCGGCGCAGCGGGTGGCGGTGTTCGCGCCTTACGAGGAACGCGTCGGCGCGCAGGTGACGATGGTGCAATATGATGGCACCGCCGCGGCGCTGGCCGAGAGGGCCGGGCCGGAGGGCTGGGATCTCGTCGACATGCTGTCCGACCAGGCGCGGGCGGCGTGTTCGGCGGGCGATTTGCTCGAGATCGATGCGCGGGCACTGCTCGGCCGCGCGGCCGTGCGCGATTTCGCGCCGGCCGGCCCGACGCGCTGTGCCATCCCCCAGAATGTCTATGCCCGGGTCATGGCCTATGACGAGCGTGCCTTTCCGGGGCTGAAGCCCACGCGCATCGCCGATTTCTTCGACACCGGGCGGTTCCCGGGGCCGCGCGCGGTGCAGAAGAGTCCCGATGGAATCCTCGAATGGGCGCTTTTGGCCGAGGGCGTGCCGCCCGAACAGGTCTACGGGCTGCTCAGCACCGACCGGGGGCTGCGCCTGGCCTTTCGCCGCCTCGACGCGATCCGCGAGGATATCGTCTGGTGGACCGACCCGGCCCGCCCGGTCGAGATGCTGAAATCGGGTGCGGCGGTGATGGCGGCAGGGTACAACGGGCGGTTCTTTTCGATGGCCGAATCCGGCGCGGCGCCGGTCAACATCGTCTGGGACGGCCGGATCAACGGGGTGGAGGTCTGGGCGATCCCTGCGGCAAGCGACGCGCCCGGCGACGCGCTGGACCTGCTGGCCCACGCGGTGAGTCCCGCCTCGATGGCGCGGCTGGCCGAGCGCATCCCCTACGGCCCGGCGCGGCGCTCGGCTTTCGCGCGCATCGGCCTCAACCCGGGGACGGGCACGCCCATGCGCGCCCACCTGCCCAATGCACCACAGCACGGCGACCGCGTGCTGGTGCGGGATCCGCAATGGTACGCCAACACGCGGGCGCTGCGGCAGCGCAGGTTCGAGGCGTGGCTGGCCGGGGGCGACTGACCCGCGCGGGCAAGTCCATCTCCGCGCCGGGCCACATCCGTCCGGGACCGGTCAAGAGGCCGTGTCGCCCTGCCACCGTTCCACGTAGTCCGTCTGGTAGACCTTGCGCCCCTGTTCCGGCGTCCTCTGGGGTTTCCTGACGGCGTAGTTCAGGATGATGGGTGCATTGGGCGGCAGGTCGCCGCTCAGCCGCGGCCGGATGCCGGTGACATTGGGGTTCGTTGTCGTGACGACCCGCCGGGCGAGATTGGGCCGCAGCGGCTGCAGCGACACGTGCAGCACCTCGTATCCCATGGCTTTTTCCCAGAAGCCGTGGACGATTTCGGGCGTGACCTGGTAGAAGCCGTGGTTGACCCAGTTGTTGCAGGGCGAATGCGCCACCAGCGTCCCGCCCGGCCGCAGCATCCGGTGGATGTTGCGATAGGCGGCCGGCAGGTCGAAGATGTGCTCGCACGTCCCCCCGTCATAGACGGTGTCGAAGCGCGCCTCCAACGCGGGCGGCAGCGGCGTGCCGAGGTCGTGGATCACGCTCGCCCCCTCGAAGGCGGAGACGTCCATGGAGTCGACCGTGTCGAAGCCGAGCGCGCGGAAGAACGTCTCGGAGTACTCGTCGTCCTCGTTCCTCAGGCTGTCCTCGGTCCGGCCCGGCAGGTAGGTGTGCAGCGTCTCGGCGAGAAGTTCCGCGCTGGCGCCCCGCCGCGACCCGATCCATCGCTGCCGTCCGAGCATGACGAAATCGCCGCGCAGCCCGTGCGTGAAACACGTCTCGATGAACCGAGCGATCAGCGTGTCGGGGAGTGCCATTGCGGGGTCAGCCTCACGTCCTGTCCGGGGCAACTCGGCCCCAAAATACCGGCCGGTGCAACGCGTGCCCGGCCGGTGCGCGCGGCGCGGGCTCAGCCCGGCTTGCGGCCCCGAATATGGTGGGGGCAGTGCTCGCCGCTTTGCAGCACGCCCACCAGCTTGGTCCAGGTGTC
Organism: Roseovarius salis; assembly: GCF_044472985.1. Classification (NCBI taxonomy): domain Bacteria; kingdom Pseudomonadati; phylum Pseudomonadota; class Alphaproteobacteria; order Rhodobacterales; family Roseobacteraceae; genus Roseovarius; species Roseovarius salis. The sequence goes on from NZ_JBISDG010000011.1 coordinate 81,366, forward strand.
CACCTGCCCCGCGATGAACTCCGTGCCGTGTCGGGTCTCGAGGTCCGGGCGGTCCGGCCCGGTCAGCCATGCCAGCTCGCCGGAGGCGACCTCGGCATACCACGGGTTGCGGTTGACCAGTTCGACATCCTCGAATCCGGCCGCTTCCATTGCTTGCCGGTAGCTCGCGGGCGAGGACATGGCGAAATCCAGCGCCTCGGCTTCGATATACGCCTTCATCTCGTCCGATGGCGGGCCGTCATGCGAAATGAGCCAGTCGGAGGCGGCAAACCGCCCGCCGGGACGCAGAACGCGGAAAGCCTCGGCGGCCATCGCGGCCTTGTCGGGGATGTGGATGATCGAGTCCTTGGAAAAAACGATGTCGAAGCTGGCGTCGGGATACGGAAACGGGCCGGGGTCGACCTTCTCGATCGTGATCTTGTCGGACAGCCCGGCCTCGGCCACCCTGTCGCGGGCGGCGGCGCAGACCGGGTCCTCGACGTCGATGCCGGTGACATGGGCGGCGCCGTGGTCGCGTGCCAGCAGGATGGCGCAGGCGCCCGATCCGCAGCCGATATCCAGCACGTGCTTGCCCTTTACCTCGACCCCGTCGAGCACGCGGCCCACCTCGTCGGGGCCGCCGGGTGAAAGAAAGCCCTTGCCCCAGATTTCCTCGAGAAAGGCGATGTGCTGGTCGTCGTAAAGAATGTCCTCTGACATGGTTTCCTCCTGTTGGTTGCGTGGTGCCCCGTTGTCCGGGGTGTTGGTGTTCGGCGGGGGACCGGGCCAACGGACGTGGCGGTCATCCCCGGCACATTCCCTTGATCGTGGCCGCGTGCACCGGGTCGGCGGCCAGCGTGTCCGCGGCGAGGTTGCGTGCCTCCTGCGCCAGATCGTCCGGCTCGGCGATCCTGTCGAAAAGCCCCCAGGCCAGCGCGGTTTCGGTGTCGACCTTCTGGCCGCCCATCAGGATCATCTTGGCCCGCGCCGGCCCCACCAGCCCGATCAACCGGCCGGGGTCGGATGGCTGCGGCAGGAAGCCCAGCTTCATCACCGGGTAGAACGCCTTGGCGCCGGGCACCGCGATGCGGACGTCACAGGCCAGCACCATGCCCATGGCCCCGCCCGCCACGGTTCCATTGAGTGCCGCGATGGTCATCCCGGGTATGGCCGAGATCGCGGCCGAGAGCCGTTCCCAGACGCCGCTGGTGGCCAGCCCCGCCTTTGCCGCCTCTAGGTCCGCGCCGGCCGAGAACACCTTGCCCCTGCCGGTCAGGACGAGCGCGCGGGCCTCCTGCGCGGCCTCCGCGATCTCGGCCAGTTCCGTCAGCATCTCCTCGGTCAGCGAGTTGGCCTTGTCCGGCCGGTCGATCACCGCGGTCCACAGGCCGCCATCCTTTTCCAGCCGGATCATGCCAGGCCCACCCGGTGGCGGATGTCCTCGTCGCGCAGGCTGATCTCGTGCCCGGCGAACCCGTCGGCGTCATTGCTGCACATCCACAGCAGCGCCCGCGCCGGCCAGTCCGGGGGGATGTGGTCCTCCCAGTCCAGCTCGGACACCGGGTTGATGCCGCTGGCCTTGATCTCGCGCTGCATCTCGGTGGCCACCGTGCCGGGGCTGAGCCCCATGACCCGCAGCCCGTGGGGGCGCCCCTCAAGATCGGCGCAGCGCGTCAGCATCGCGGCCCCCGCCTTGGACGCGCAGTAGTGGCTCCACCCCTCCAGCGGATTGTGCGCCGCGCCCGAGCTGACGGTGATGATCGTGCCGCCGCCGGCTGCCTTCATCACCGGCATGGCCGCGCGCATCCCGTGAAAGACCCCCTTGAGGTTGATGTCGATCGCGTGGCCCCAGCTTGCCGGATCGGCAGTATCCAGATGCCCGATCGGCTCGATCACGCCGGCATTGCCGATCAGCACGTCGAGCCGTCCGAACGCCTTGAGACAGGCCTCTACCGCGGCTTCCACTTCCCAGTAGCGGCTGACATCGCAGGGAATCGCGACCGCGTCGCCCCCGATCTCGCCGGCGAGCTGCGCGATCGCGTCGCCGTTGCGGGCCGCCAGCGCCACGCTGGCCCCGGCCCCGGCGAAGACGCGCGCCGCGGCGGCGCCTATTCCGCGGCTGGCCCCGGTGATCAGGACCGACTGTCCGGTCATATCCATGCCATACCTCCTTGTTCCGTTTGCCGGTGCGCAGGCGCGCCGGCGCCGCCGGAGTAAGCTCTTGACCCGGCGGGCGCTTGGGCAGAAGCTACACGTGATTTCCAAAAACGGAAGGGCTGATCATGATATCCCGCACATCCTCCGCCGCTGTCCTGGCCGCCACGACCGTCCTTGCCGGGGCCGCGGGGGCCCGCGCCGACGTCACAGCCGAGCAGGTCTGGTCGGACTGGCGCGGCTACATGGCCGATGCCGGGTACACGGTCAGGGCGACCGAGGAACGCTCGGGCGACGTCCTCACCGTCACCGACCTGACAATGACCTTCGAGGTGCCCGAGGAGGACAGCACCGTTACCATGACGATGGGCGAGATGACGTTTACCGACAACGGCGACGGCACGGTCGCGCTCGGCCTGCCCGCGGACCTGCCGATCGGCGTGGTTGTCGAGGGGCCCGAGGGAGAAGAGGCGGATGTCGGGCTCAACTACGCCACCACGGGGCTTTCCATCAACGTGTCGGGCGATCCCGACGACATGACCTATACCTATTCTGCCGCCATGGTGGGACTCAGCCTCGACCGTCTCGCCGTGGAGGGCGAGACGGTCGACATGGCCGAATTCGGCACTGCCGAGTTGAGCCTTGCGAATGTCGCGGGCTCCACCCGGATGGTCATCGGCGAGCTGCGGCGCTCGATCCAGAAGGTCAGCTCGGGCGCGATCACCTACCTCGTGGACATCAACGAGCCCGAGGGCGGCGACGGCCACGTGGTGGTGCGCGGCGGTGCGGACAGCATGGACCTCAAGGCCGATGTGAGCCTGCCGGAGGACATGGACACCGAGGAAATGTCGCGGATGCTCGCAGCCGGCTTCGCGATCGACGGCAGCTTCTCGATCGAGGGCGGCAACACCAGCTTTGATTTCACCGATGACGAAGAGGCCGTGCAGGGCAGCAGCAGCTCGGCCATGAGCGGCCTGCGCGTGGTGATGAACAAGGAGCGCGTGCTCTACTCCGGCGATGCCGAGGCGCTCGAGATCTCGATGGCCGGCGGCGACCTGCCGTTCCCGGTCGAGATCGGGGCGGAGGATACAGGCTTCACCATGGACATGCCCGTTGCCCGGTCCGAGGAGATGCAGGATTTCGCCCTGGCCATGCGCCTGGGCGGCGTGTCCGTCTCCGAGATGATCTGGGGTATGATCGATCCCGGCGGGCAATTGCCCCACGATCCGGCGACCGTCGCCTTCGACATCTCCGGCACGGCCAAGCTTTTCGTCGACCTTTTCGATCCCGACCAGATGGCGAAGATCGACACGGGCGAGAGCTTGCCGGGCGAGCTCAATTCGCTGCAGCTCAACGACCTGACGGTCAGCGCGGCCGGCGCGGAGCTGACCGGCGCGGGCGCGTTCACCTTCGATAATTCCGATCTCGAGACGTTCGAGGGGATGCCCGCGCCCTCGGGGGAGGTGAACCTCAAGCTCGTGGGCGGCAACGGCCTGCTGGACAAGCTCGTGGGCATGGGGCTCGTCCCCGAGGAGGAGGCCAGCGGCATGCGCATGATGATGGGTCTTTTTGCCGTGCCGGGCGAGGGCGAGGACACCCTGACCTCGACCATCGAGGTCAGGGATGACGGCCAGATCCTCGCCAACGGCCAGCGCCTCCAGTAAGCCGGCGACCAAGGCCGGACCGAAAGGCCGCGGAGCGTCCGCGGCCTTTTGACGTCGGCTGCGCCTTGCGCGGGGCGCGTGGCCGGTCTACCTGTGCGGTCCGAACCTGAAGGGCGTGGCATGACAGAGAGTCTGGAGAACATCACCGGCGCGCTGATCGACGCGGCGACCGCGGCCGGGGCCGATGCCGCGGACGCGATGGCGCTTTCGGGGCGCTCCGTCACCATCGACGTGCGCGGCGGCGAATTGGAGCAGGCCGAGAGCTCGGAGGGCACCGATATCGGGCTGCGCGTCCTGATCGGCGGCAGGCAGGCCTGCGTGTCGGCCTCCGACACGGGGGCGCAGACGATCCGCACGCTCGCCGACCGTGCTGTCGCGATGGCCCGCGAGGCGCCCGACGACCCGTTCGCGGGCCTTGCCGATCCGGCCCAGCTGGGTTCGGCCTGCGCCGTCGAGACGCTGGAGCTGGCCGACCCCGCCGACGCGCCGCGGCCTGCCGAACTGCAGGCCGCCGCGTGCGAGGCCGAGGCGGCGGCGCTGGCGGTGGAGGGCGTGACGCAGGTTCAGTCCGCCACCGCCAACTGGGCGCGGCGCAGGATTCACATGGCGGCGACGAACGGGTTTTCCGGGGGCTACAGCCGCACCGGCAGCGATCTCTATTGCACCGCCATCGCCGGTAGCGGCGCGGCCATGCAGCGCGATGGCGATGGCGACAGCCGCGTGTTCCGCGCCGACTTGCGCGACCCTGCCGAGATCGGCAGGACGGCAGGCGAACGTGCGGCGGCGCTGCTCGGTGCGCGCAAGCCGGGCACGGGCGCCTATCCCGTCCTGTTCGACGAACGCATTGCCGCGTCGCTGATCGGGCACCTGCTGTCGGCTGCCAACGGTGCGGCCGTCTCGCGGGGGTCTTCATGGCTGCGCGACCGGATGGGAGAGCGGGTGCTGCCGGCAGGCCTCGATCTCGTCGAGGATCCCCACCGCCCGCGCGTTGCGGCCTCGCGCGCGTTCGACGCCGAGGGCCTGCCGACGCGGCGGCGCATGCTGGTCGAAGACGGCGTTCTGAAAGGCTGGATCCTCGACCTTGCCACCGCGCGCAAGCTGGGGCTGCAATCCACCGCCAACGCGCATCGCGGCCCCTCGGCCCCGCCGAGCCCCGGCGCCTGGAACGTGGCGCTGTCGCAGGGCGCTTGCAGCCGGTCGGATCTGATGCGCGAGATGGGCACCGGCCTGCTGGTCACATCGATGATCGGCGCGACCATCAACCCCAATACCGGCGACTACTCGCGCGGGGCCTCCGGCTTCTGGGTCGAGGGCGGCGAGATCGCCCACCCGGTGAACGAGTGCACCATCGCCGGCAGCCTGCCGGAGATGCTGACCCGGATGATCCCGGCCAACGACGCGCGTCCCTGGCTGTCTCGCGTGGTGCCGTCGCTTCTGGTCGAGGGGCTCACCATTGCCGGCGACTGACCTGCCCCTGCTGGTCGAGGCGGCGCGCGCGGCCGGCGCGGTGGCGCTGCGCTTCGCCGGAGAAACCGCGAGAAGCTGGGACAAGCCCGGCGGTCTCGGCCCGGTGACGGAGGCCGACATCGCGGTGAACGAAACGCTGGAGAGGGCGCTGCGGGGCGCGCGGCCAGACTATGGCTGGCTGTCCGAGGAAACCGAGGATACCGGTGAGCGGCTGTCCGCCGCGCGCGTCTTCATCGTCGATCCGATCGACGGCACGCGCAGTTTCATGGACGGCTCCGGCGCGTGGGCGCATTCGATTGCCGTGGCCGAGAACGGGGTCGTGACGGCGGCGGTGGTCTACCTGCCGCGCCTCGACAAGCTCTATGCAGCTGCCGCGGGGCAGGGCGCGACCAGGAACGGCGTGGCGATCCGCGCCTCCGGCCGGGAGGAACTGACGGGGGCCTCGGTCCTCTCGGCCAAGCCGAGTTACGCGCCCAAGCACTGGCGCGGCGCGGCACCCGACGTGATCCGGGTCTACCGGCCATCGCTGGCCTATCGCCTCAGCCTCGTGGCCGAGGGGCGGTTCGACGCGATGTTCACGCTGCGCCCGACATGGGAATGGGACGTGGCCGCGGGCGAGCTGATCCTGCGCGAGGCCGGCGCGGCGGCGGCGGATCGTACGGGCGCGCCCCTGCGGTTCAACAACGCCACCCCGCAAGTGAACGGCGTGGTGGCTGCCAACCCCGGGCTGCTCGCACGGATCGTCGCGGCGCTCGCGGACTAGCCGCGCTTGCCTTTTCATCTTGCCGGAAATACTCCGGGGGTGCGGGGGCTGGCCCCCGCCAGTCCAGACATCCCCCGCAGGGCCGGCGCATGGCACGATCCGACAACCTGACAGGTGCGGTCCTGATGATGGCCTCGATGGCATCGTTCACCCTGAACGACACGCTGATGAAGGTCATGGCGGGGCAGGTTCCGCTCTTCCAGCTGCTGTTCCTGCGGGGCATCCTGACAACGGTGGCCGTGGCGCTGGCAGCGTGGTGGACGGGGGCGCTCGCGGCGCGGCTTCCCCGGCGCGACCGCGGGCTGATCGTCTGGCGCACGGTGGCAGAGATCGGCGCCGCCTACTTCTTCCTGACCGCCCTGTTCAACATGCCGATCGCCAACGTCACGGCGATCCTTCAGGCGCTGCCGCTGACGATCGCGCTGGCCGCGGCCCTGTTCCTGAAAGAACCGGTCGGCTGGCGCCGTTTCGCGGCGATCGGTGTCGGGTTCGTGGGGGTGATGCTGATCGTCCGCCCCGGCGCGGCCGATTTCAACTTCCATTCCCTCTACGCGCTGGCGGCGGTGGGATTCGTCACGCTGCGCGATCTGTCCACGCGGCGCCTGTCGCCCGGAACGCCATCCATGCTGGTCACGCTCGTAACCTCGGCCGCCGTGATGGCCGCGTTCGGGCTGGCCAGCCTGACCGGGGAGTGGGCGCCGATGAGTGGCCGCGAGATCGGCCTTACGGCTGGGGCGGCGCTGATGATCATCGGCGGCTACCTGTTCTCGATCATGGTGATGCGGGTGGGCGAGATCGGCGTCGTCGCGCCCTTCCGCTACACCGGGCTGATATGGGCGCTGCTGCTCGGCTGGGCCGTGTTCGGCGAATGGCCCGAGCCGCTGACGCTGCTCGGGGCGGCCATCGTTGCGGGCAGCGGGGGTTACACGCTCTGGCGCGACTCCCGTCTCGCCCGGTCGGCGCGGCTGGCGCGGACCCGCCCGCGGGGAATGTGAGGCGGCGACCGCCCGCGCGTTTCCCCGTCCATGGCTGTTGACAAGGGGGGCGACTCCGCCTATACGCCGCCTCATTCCGGCCCCGGGCATGGTGCCCCATGGGCTGAAATCAGAACTGAAGCGGTCACGATCCGGGCGGTGCACGCCCCGATCCTCTGGAAACCCACCGCGTCGTACCGGCAGGTTGCAGGGTACGATTGCGGTTGTTGCGTTTTGCGGACGCGTGAAGCGCACGCCTTTTGGAAACCGCACGCACGAGGCGTGCCGACAGATGTGTTGAGAGACGGGGAACAAGACCCAATGCCAACGATCCAGCAGCTGATCCGCAAGCCGCGGCAGCCCAAGACAAGAGCCCAGAAGTCCATGCATCTGCAGGGCTGCCCGCAGAAACGCGGCGTCTGCACGCGCGTCTACACGACGACGCCGAAGAAGCCGAACTCGGCCATGCGGAAGGTTGCCAAGGTGCGCCTGACCAACGGCTACGAGGTGATCAGTTACATCCCCGGCGAGAAGCACAACCTTCAGGAGCACTCGGTGGTGCTGATCCGCGGCGGCCGCGTGAAGGACCTTCCCGGTGTGCGCTATCACATCCTGCGCGGCGTCCTGGACACGCAGGGCGTCAAGGACCGCAAGCAGCGCCGCTCGAAATACGGCGCCAAGCGTCCCAAGTAAAAGGAAGAAGAGATGTCCCGCCGTCACGCTGCCGAGAAACGCGAGATCCTGCCCGACGCCAAGTACAGCGACCGGGTTCTTTCGAAATTCATGAACAACCTGATGGTCGACGGCAAGAAATCGGTTGCCGAGAAGATCGTCTACAACGCGCTCGACCGCATCGAGGACAAGGTCAAGCGCGCGCCGGTGGAGATCTTCCACGAGGCGCTCGACAACATCAAGCCGTCGGTCGAGGTCCGCTCGCGCCGCGTGGGCGGTGCCACCTACCAGGTGCCCGTCGAGGTCCGTCCCGAGCGTCGCGAGGCGCTGGCCATCCGCTGGCTGATCAATGCCAGTCGCGCGCGCAACGAGAACACGATGGAAGAACGGCTCGCCGGCGAACTGCTGGACGCGGTCAACAGCCGCGGCTCGGCCGTCAAGAAGCGCGAAGACACCCACAAGATGGCCGAGGCCAACAAGGCCTTCAGCCACTACCGCTGGTAACCCCCTAGAGGCTCTATCCAAATGGCACGCGATTATCCGCTCGAACGCTACCGCAACTTCGGCATCATGGCGCACATCGATGCAGGCAAGACGACCTGCACCGAGCGCATCCTGTTTTACACCGGCAAGTCGCACCTCATCGGCGAGGTGCATGACGGCGCGGCCACCATGGACTGGATGGAGCAGGAGCAGGAACGCGGCATCACCATCACCTCGGCCGCGACGACCACGTTCTGGCAGTGGCAGGAGGACCCCACGAAGGACGGGACGTCGGACACCAAGTTCCGGATGAACATCATCGACACGCCGGGTCACGTCGACTTCACCGTGGAGGTCGAGCGGTCGCTGGCCGTGCTCGACGGTGCGATCTGCGTGCTGGACGCCAATGCCGGGGTGGAGCCGCAGACGGAAACCGTCTGGCGGCAGGCCGACCGGTACAAGGTGCCGCGCATCGTGTTCGTCAACAAGATGGACAAGCTTGGTGCCGATTTCTACAACTGCGTCAACATGATCGAGGAGCGCACGGGCTCGCGGGCCGTGCCGGTGGCGCTGCCGATCGGCGCGGAGCACGAGCTGGAAGGCATCATCGACCTCATCACGATGGAAGAATGGGTCTGGCGCGGCGAGGACCTCGGCGCGACGTGGTACCGCCAGCCGATCCGGGACGACCTCAAGGCCACCGCCGAGGAATGGCGCAGCAAGCTCGTCGAAAACGCCGTCGAGATGGACGACGAGGCGATGATGATGTACCTTGAGGGCGAAGAGCCCGAGCCGCAGCAGCTGCGCGAGCTTGTCCGCAAGGGGTGCCTCACGCTCAGCTTCGTGCCGGTGCTCGGCGGGTCCGCGTTCAAGAACAAGGGCGTTCAGCCGCTGCTGAACGCGGTGGTGGACTACCTGCCCAGCCCCATGGACGTGGTCGATTACATGGGCTTCGCCCCGGATGACGAAACCGAGACGCGCAACATCGCCCGCCGTGCGGACGACTCGATGCCGTTCTCGGGCCTCGCCTTCAAGATCATGAACGACCCGTTCGTGGGCTCGCTCACCTTCACCCGGATCTACTCGGGCATCCTCCGCAAGGGGGACACGGTGCAGAACGCCACCAAGGGCAAGAAGGAGCGCATCGGCCGGATGATGATGATGCACTCGAACAACCGCGAGGAGATCGAGGAGGCCTATGCGGGCGACATCATCGCGCTGGCGGGGCTGAAGGACACGACGACCGGCGACACGCTCTGCGACCCCAAGGAACAGGTGGTTCTTGAAACGATGACCTTCCCGACCCCGGTCATCGAGATCGCGGTCGAGCCCAAGACAAAGGGCGACCAGGAGAAGATGAGCCAGGGCCTCGCCCGGCTTGCCGCAGAGGATCCGTCCTTCCGCGTCGAGACCGACCTGGAGTCCGGCCAGACGATCATGAAGGGCATGGGCGAGCTTCATCTCGACATCCTGATCGACCGCCTCAAGCGCGAGTTCAAGGTCGACGCCAACATCGGCGCGCCGCAAGTCGCCTACCGCGAGACGATCAGCCACGAGATCGAGCACACCTATACCCACAAGAAGCAGTCGGGCGGCTCCGGCCAGTTCGCCGAGGTCAAGATGATCATCAGCCCGACCGAGCCGGGCGAAGGCTACAGCTTCGAAAGCCGGATCGTCGGCGGCTCCGTGCCCAAGGAGTACATCCCCGGTGTCGAGAAGGGGATCGAGAGCGTCATGGACAGCGGGCCGCTGGCCGGGTTCCCCGTGATCGACTTCAAGGTCGCGCTGATCGACGGCAAGTACCACGATGTCGACTCCTCGGTCATGGCCTTCGAGATCGCGGCGCGGATGTGCATGCGCGAGGGTCTCAAGAAGGCCGGCGCGAAGCTGCTGGAGCCGATGATGAACGTCGAGGTGATCACGCCGGAGGAATACACCGGTGCCATCATCGGCGATCTGACCAGCCGCCGCGGGCAGGTCTCCGGGCAGGAGCCGCGCGGCAACGCCATCTCGATCAACGCGGACGTGCCGCTGGCCAACATGTTCGGCTACATCAACACGCTGCGGTCGATGTCGTCCGGGCGCGCCCAGTTCACGATGCAGTTCTCGCATTACGACCCGGTGCCGCAGAACATCTCGGACGAGATACAGGCGAAATACGCGTAACGGTTGGTGGGTTTCGCCCACCCTACCACAACCCCGTAGGGTGGGTGCCACCCCACCACCCGACAAGAAGACAAGGAGGCCATGATGGCAAAGGAAAAGTTTGACCGTTCGAAACCGCACGTGAACATTGGCACGGTTGGTCACGTTGACCACGGCAAGACGACGCTGACGGCGGCGATCACG
>NZ_JBISDG010000012.1:0-91388 GCF_044472985.1 Roseovarius salis
GCCGAGAGATTCCAGCCGCGAACTCGCCAGGTTGCGGTCGGCCTCGGCGCGCGACAGGGCGCGGCTGGCCTCGGTCACGGCCGCATCGGCGGCACGCCGGGCCTCGCGCGCCTGCTTGTCGGCCTCTGTCAACTCTGCCAACCGCGTGCGCAGCGTTTCGTGCGCGCGGGCTGCGCCCTCGGCACGGGCGGTGGCATGGGCAAGTTGCTGCTTGAGTTCCTCGAGCCGGTTGAGCTGTTCCAGCCGCAGCGCCGCGGCCGAGGGCGCATCCTCGGCCCATGCCCTGTAGCCATCCCATCGCCACAGGTCGCCCTCGGTACTGACCAGCCGCTGGCCCGGTTTCAGTTCAGACTGCAGCGCCGGTCCGTCGTCGGCATCGACAAGCCCGATCTGGCTGAGCCTGCGGGCCAGCACGTCGGGAACATTGACATGCGTGGACAGTGGCGTGACGCCCCCCGGCAGGGGCTGCGCGACGGGGTACCCCGGCAGGCGGGTCCAGCCGGTCGGCCCGTCGGGCGCGACCTCGGGGGCGCGCAAGTCGTCGGCCAAGGCGGCGCCAAGCGCCTTTTCATACCCCGGCGCGACATCGAGCGAATCGAGGATCTGCCCCCCCTCGGCGGTGTCGCGATCCACCAGCCGCGCCAGCGCCGAGACTTCTGCCGACAGCGCGTTGACCTCGCCCTCGGCCTCGGAACGTTCCGCCCGCGCATCCGCCTCGCGCGACTGCGCGTCGGCGCGCGCTTCGTCGGCCAGCCTCAGCGTCTCCTCGGCGTTCTCGGCCGTTTTCAGCGCGGTCGCCTCCGCCTCCTGTGCCGCGGCATGGTCATGGCTGGCCTTGTCCAGCGCCTGCCGGGAGGTGTCGGCGGCAGCACGGGCGCGGGCCGCCTCGGCCTCGCTGTTCTCAAGCGTCTTGCGACTGTCCTCGACAAGCCGTTGCGCCGACTGGTGACGCGCCGACAGCCGGGCCATGTCCTCGGTCAGCTGGCTGAGCGCGGTTTCGCGTTCCTGCAGTACCGCGGCGGCATCCTGTGCCCCGGCCGAGGCGGCGGCAAGACGGTCCTCGTGCCCCTCGGCCGCCTGTGCCAGCACCTCTGTCTCGCGCTCCAGTTCCTCGATCGTCTCGCCGGCGTCGCGATTGAGGTTGTGCTCGCGCTCGATGTCGCGGGACAACTGGCTGATGCGCGACTCAAGCGTCTCGATCCGGGCCTGCGCGGTGGCCTCCTGCTCTTCCAGCGAATCCCGGCTGACCTGCAATCTCTGCAATACGGCCGCGGCGATGGCATCCTCCTCGCGCAGCGGCGGCAGCGCGGCCTCGGCCTCCCCGCGGGTCCGTGCGGCCTCGCGCGCCGCAGTTTCAGCCTTGGCGGCTTCCGTCAGCCGGGCATGCAACCCGGCATCGGCCTCGGCACGGGCCGCGTCGGCCTCCTGCCAGCGACGGTAGAGCAACAGCCCCTCGGCATGGCGCAACTCCTCGCCGATCTTGCGATAGCGGGCGGCCTGCCGCGCCTGCCGGTCCAGCTGTGTCAGCTGCCCGGCCAGCTGCTCGATCACGTCGTCGACACGCGCAAGGTTGGTCTCGGCGGCGTTGAGCTTGAGTTCGGCCTCGTGCCGGCGCTGGTAAAGGCCCGAGATGCCTGCCGCCTCCTCCAGCACGCGGCGGCGCGCCTTGGGCTTGGCGTTGATCAGTTCCGAAATCTGGCCCTGCCGCACCAGCGCGGGCGAGTGCGCACCGGTCGAGGCATCGGCGAAGAGCATCTGCACGTCCCGCGCGCGCACGTCCTTGCCGTTCAGCTTGTAGGCGCTGCCCACGTCGCGGGTGATGCGGCGGACGATCTCGAGGTGGTCGGCATCGTTGAACCCCGCCGGCGCCAGCCGGTCCGTGTTGTCGATATGAACCGCGACCTCGGCATAGTTCCGGGCCGGGCGCGTCGCCGCCCCGGCAAAGATCACATCCTCCATGCCCGAGCCGCGCATCGAGGTGGGCCGGTTCTCTCCCATGACCCAGCGAAGCGCCTCAAGCAGGTTGGACTTGCCGCAGCCATTGGGCCCCACCACGCCCGTCAGGCCCGGCTGGATCAGCAGGTCGGTGGGGTCAACGAAGCTTTTGAAGCCTGTCAGCCTGAGCTTGGAAAACTGCACGGCGTGCCCTCTCGGTCGGTCTGGCGCCGGTGATTCCGGTCTTGGGTCGCCATCAGATGCGCTCAGGCGCAACCTGTCAACGGCAAACCCCACCATGTGGCTTGCAGCTGACGGTTATCCACAAGATATTGCCGCCGCACCGCGGATGCGCAAGGCGCCGCGCGTGATGCCGGTCAGCGTCGGGGATCGGGAAACAAACCGCGGCAGCCACGCGGCCATGCCGCCACTGTAACACCGGGCGTCGGAATCTGCCTTGACGCAACGGCGCGCCCGCTTCATACCGAGACATGCAAGGGTCCCGTATCGGGTGCGACGCATCCGGGGACGAAATGGGAATGACGTGCCGGCGGACCCAAACAGGGCGCCCATGCGTCAGCCGCCCCCGCGACTGTGAGCGGCGAGCCCCTGCCAAGATGCCACTGGGCGCTCATGCCCGGGAAGGCGGCAGACAAGGCGACGACCCGCGAGCCAGGAGACCAGCCTTTGCGCGATGGCATCCAGCCCCGGGTGTGGGGCGCGAAAAGAGAGTAGAAGACATGACCGCACTGGTTCAATCGGCATCCAAATCCGCAATTCTTCCGGTCCTGACCGCCCTCGGGCTTGGGCTCGGCATCCTCTCCGTCGCCGGGCATGTGCAGGCGGCCGCGCTGCACGATTCCGCCCATGACGTGCGCCACGCGACCGGCTTTCCCTGCCACTGATCCATGCTCCAGAGAATCCTGACCAGCGCGCTGCTCGCTGGCTTCTGCGCGGGCCTGATAGCGGCCGCGTTGCAGTTCGCTTTCGTGCAGCCGGTGCTACTGCACGCCGAACTCTATGAATCCGGCGAACTCGTTCATTTCGGCGGCGATGCCGTCAGCGCCGACCCGGACCTTCCGGGGTTCAGCCCCGTTCGCGACGGGCTGAGCGTGCTGTTTTCTGCGCTGATCTACGTGGGTTATGCGCTGATGCTTGTCGCGGTGATGGCACTGGCCGCGGACCGGGGTGTGCGGATCGACGCCCGCACCGGGCTTGTCTGGGGGATTGCGGGGTTTGCCGCGTTCCACCTTGCGCCCGCCGTCTCCTTGCCCCCCGAGGTGCCGGGCGTGGCCGCGGGCGACATCGGTGCACGGCAAGTCTGGTGGTGGTCCACCGTGGCGGCCACGGCTGCGGGGTTGGGGCTGATCGGTTTCGGCCGGAGCTGGGCAGCATGGGGCGCGGCAGCAGTCCTGATCGTTGCGCCGCACGCGGTCGGCGCCCCGCATCCCGACAGCTTTGCCGGCCCGGTCCCGCCCGAGATCGCCGCGCTGTTCGCCAGCCGCGCGCTTGGCGTCGGCTTGGCCGTGTGGGTCGTTCTGGGCGCACTCGCCGGGTATTTCTGGCAGCGCGAGGCGACCCAGGCCCCGGCTGCGGCCTGAGCCACCAAGCCAGGCACGGGCGGTCCGTGTGCCGCCCGCGCCGCGCAGGAGGAGCACGTGATGCCCCGACACTTCGTCTTTCTCATCATCGGTTTGTTTTTCGGCGCCGGTCTCGGATTCATGGTCGCCGCCACGACGGGCGCAACGGTCGAGGGGCATGCGCATGGCAACGATGCCGTGCACGATCATGCCGCCCACGACCATGGCGACGGCGACCAAGACCATTCGAAAATGACCGAGGTCGCGGGGCCCGCGCCCGGGCTTGAAATCGTGGTGCACCCCGACGGACCACGGAGCCGGAACCTCGAGATCGCGACCGAGAACTTCACCTTCGCCCCCAGGTCGGTGAACGGCCCGCACGTGCCCGGCGAAGGTCACGCCCATGTCTACCTCAACGGTGTCAAGATCGCCCGCGCCTATGCCCGCTGGTTTCACCTGTCGGCGCTGCCCAAGGGCGAGCACCAACTCCGCGTGACACTCAATGCAAACGATCACGGCCAACTGACCGTGAACGGCACCGCCGTCGAGGCGACCACGACATTTTCAATCGAGTAACTCAGCCGCGACCGCAACGGCCCAGCCGCCACGCTTTGCGAGGCTCCCCTCGCCGGGTGCGCCCGGGACCGACGCGGCCCTTTTCTTTCGCCCAACAGGCCATATGATCGCCCCGCACGAACGGTCCGGAGGCTGCCATGATACTCAACATCGCGATCATACTCGCGGCGCAGCTGGCCGGCGAGGTTCTGGCCCGCGCGCTGGCCCTGCCCATCCCCGGGCCCGTGATCGGCATGGCGCTGCTGTTGGCGGGGTTCATCGCCAGCCGGAAGCTCGCCGACCGCATCCTGCCGACCTCGCAGGGCATACTCGCCCATCTGTCACTGCTTTTCGTGCCCGCTGGCGTCGGCGTCATCAGCCACGCCGAGGCGCTCGGCGAGTCCGGGCCGGCACTGCTGCTTGCACTGGTGGCCAGCACGGTGCTCGCACTTGTGACCGGCGCGCTCACCTTCGTCTGGCTGGCCCGGCTCACGGGCAACGCGGAGAAGACCGAATGACGGACCTGCCCGACATCTGGTCCTATCTGCGCGAGGGGCCGCTTATCTGGCTGACGGCGACGCTGGCGGCCTACCTCGTCGGCGACACGGCGTTCCGCGCGGCGGGGCGCAACCCGCTGGTCAACCCGGTCCTGGTGGCCATGGCTCTTCTCGCCGCGGTGCTATGGGCCACGGAAACACCCTACGCGACCTATTTCGAAGGCGCGCAGTTCGTTCATTTCATGCTGGGCCCGGCAACGGTGGCTCTGGCGGGGCCGCTTTACACCAACCTGCACCATGTCCGCCGCACGCTGCTGCCGATGGCCGGCGCGCTGGCGGTGGGGTCGGTCACGGCGGTGGTCTCGGCGCTATGGATCGCGCGAGCCCTCGGGGTGGAGGGGGCCGCGCTGGCCTCGCTCGCACCCAAGTCGACCACGGCGCCGGTCGCCATCGGGATCGCCGAACAGCTTGGCGGCCTGCCCACCCTGACGGCGGCGCTGGTGATCCTGACGGGGATCATCGGCGCGGTGATCGTGACGCCGCTGATGAACGGTCTGCGCGTCACCGACTGGCGCGCGCGGGGCTTTTCGGTCGGCGTCGCCGCCCATGGCATCGGCACCGCCCGGGCCTTTCAGGTGAACGAGACCGCGGGCGCCTTCGCAGGGATCGGCATGGGGCTCAACGCCTTGCTGACCGCCATCATCGCGCCTTATGTACTGGCACTGTTCCAATGAAGGGGAGGCGCGCCAGATGAGCGACGACAGCGAACGCCACGCGGCAAAGATGGCCAAGAAGAAGGCCGCGCGCGACCGCATCATGTCCACCAAGACCGAGGAAAAGGGCCTGATCATCGTCCACACCGGCAAGGGCAAGGGCAAGTCATCCGCCGCCTTCGGCATGATATTCCGCTGTATCGCCCACGGCATGCAGTGCGCCGTCGTCCAGTTCATCAAGGGCGGCATGAGCACCGGAGAACGCGACCTGATCACCCAAAGGTTCCCGGATGTCTGCGCGTTTCACACCATGGGCGAGGGATTCACCTGGGAGACGCAGGACCGCGCCCGCGACATCGAGATGGCACAGGCGGCATGGGAGACCGCCAAGAACCTGATCCGGGACGACTCGAACCGGATGGTCCTGCTCGACGAGATCAACATCGCGCTGCGCTACGACTATATCGACATCGCCGAGGTGGTCCAGTTCCTCGCGGAGGAAAAGCCGCACATGACCCATGTCGTCCTGACCGGGCGGAACGCCAAGGACGATCTCGTGGAGATCGCCGACCTGGTCACGGAGATGGAGATGATCAAGCACCCGTTCCGCTCGGGCGTGAAGGCGCAACTCGGGGTGGAGTACTGACCGCCCCCGGCGGCCGACCAAGGCAGATTTCCGTTTCCTGAATCCGCATTGCATGTCAACATCCCCAAAGGCTCAGGGCCGGGACAAGCCCGCGGCCCACGCCTGACAGGGAGGAAATGCAAAATGAATTTGAGACCGGATCCGACATTCTACCCCACCCCCAAGATCGCGATGGACGCACCGGCCGAGAAGCTCGCCTTCACGCTGATGCTCAGCCCGGACGGGTCGCAGCCCGACGGGCTTGCCATCATCGACGTCGACCCGGGGTCGAAAAACTATGGCGACATCGTCCACAAGGTCATCATGCCGAACAAGGGTGACGAGTTTCACCATTTCGGCTGGAACGCCTGTTCGTCGTCGCTGTCACCTCTCTCGGGGCACGCGTTCCTGGAACGGCGGTACCTCATCATTCCCGGCATCCGGTCGTCGCGCATTTACGTGATCGACGTCAAGGAGCCGCTGGAGGCCAAGATCCACAAGATCATCGAGCCCGAGGAGGTGTTCGCCAAGACCGGCTATTCCCGCCCGCACACCATCCATTGCGGACCGGAGGGGATATACGTGTCCACCCTTGGCGGAGGTGGCGAGGATGGCACCGACGGCCCGCCGGGAATATTCATCATGGATTGCGAGAGCTTCGAGATCCTCGGCCGGTACGAGATGGACCGCGGCCAGCAGGAGAAACACTACGATTTCTGGTGGAACCTGCCGCGCGACTACATGGTCAGTTCCGAATGGGGCCTGCCGCCGCAGTTCGAGAACGGACTCGTCCCCGAGGACCTGCTGTCCAACAAGTATGGCCACAAGATCCATTTCTGGAACCTGCGCGAGCGCCGCAACGTCCAGACCATCGACCTCGGCGAGAACCACCAGATGGCACTGGAAATCCGGCCCGCGCACGACCCGGCCAAGGATTACGGCTTCTGCGGCGTGGTCGTGGACACCACCAACCTTCAGGGCGCGATCTTCACCTGGTGGCAGAAGGAGGACGGCACCTTCGAGGCCAGGAAGACCATCACCATCGACCCCCAACCCGCTGCTGCCGACGACCTGCCCGAGCTTCTCAAAGGGTTCGAGGCGGTGCCGCCCCTGGTGACGGATATCGACCTCAGCCTCGACGACCGGTTCCTTTACGTGGCCTGCTGGGGCACCGGCGAGATGCACCAGTATGACGTGTCCGACCCGATGAACCCCAAGCTGGCCGGCAAGGTCGAGATCGGCGGGATCGTCAAGAAGACCAAGCACCCCAACGGCAAGCCGTTCGGCTATGGCCCGCAGATGGTCGAGATCAGCCGCGACGGCAAGCGGGTCTACTGGACGAATTCGCTCTATTCCACTTGGGATGACCAGTTCTACCCGGGCGAACGCGGCGCGGCGATGGTGATGGCGCGCGCGGGCGATGGCGGCGGGCTTGACCTCGACCCCGATTTCTGGGTGGAGTTCCCCGACGGCTACCGCGCCCACCAGATCCGGCTGGAGGGCGGAGACTGCTCCACCGACAGTTTCTGTTACCCCTCCGTCTGATCCGTGGAGGACGCAAGCACGGTCGCGGCCCTTTGGTGGGCCGTGATCGCCTCCGGTCTCTATCACGGCCTCAACCCCGGCATGGGATGGCCGCTGGCAGTATCGGCCGCGCTCATGGAGCGCGACGGCCACAGGCTCTGGCGTGCACTGCTGGCCCTTGGGGCGGGGCACCTCGTGGCGATGACGGCGATCCTGCTGCCGTTTTCGGCGATGCTCCTGCTGGTGGACTGGCAGCGCGAGATCCAGGTCGGGGCGGCGGTCCTCGTGATCGCGATGGGGATTTACCTGCTGGTCACGCGCCGGCATCCGCGGTTTCTCGCCCGCGTGCCCCCGTCCCGGCTGGCCTTGTGGTCCTTCCTTGCGGCCATGGCGCACGGTGCGGGGCTGATGCTGGTGCCGATATACCTGGGCCTGTGCGACCTTTCACAGGAGGGCACGGGCCATCGCGCCGCCTTCGCGCTGATGTCCTCCGACACCGGCGCGGCACTCGCCGTGGCGGTCACGCACACCGTGGCGATGACGTTGGCGGGCGGCGCGCTGGCCGTCGGCGTCTATCGCTGGCTGGGGTTGCGATTCCTGAGCAGGAGCTGGTTCAACCTCGACACGATCTGGGCCGCCAGCCTGGTCCTGGTGGGCGTGATATCGCTTGTCGCGCTGCATTGACCGTGGCGGCCGGTCCGGGCAAACATACCGGATCGCTCCCCGGATCACGCTTCATCTTGCCTGAAATACTCCGGGGGAGTCGCGCCAAGGGCGCGACGGGGGCAGCGCCCCCGGCGAAACCGCCCCGACCAGGACCATGCCGATGCCATTTCAGAAAGTCACTCCGGAAAAGCTCTCAGACGCGGTAACACGACAGATCGAGAAGCTCATCCTGCGCGGCATACTCCGCCCCGGCGAGCGGCTGCCCGCGGAACGCGACCTGGCCGAAAGGCTGGGTGTTTCCCGCCCGTCTCTGCGGGACGCGGTGGCGGAACTTCAGGACAAGGGCCTGCTCACGACGCGCGCCGGGGCCGGCATCTACGTCGCCGACGTGCTGGGGAACGCGTTTTCCGACGCGCTGATACGGTTGTTTTCCGACCATGGCGAAGCGGTCTTCGACTACGTCGCCTTTCGCCGCGATCTCGAGGGGCTGGCGGCCGAGCGCGCGGCGCGGCTGGCCTCCGATACCGATCTCGCAGTGGTGGGCGAGATCTTCGCGAAGATGGAGGCAGCCCACGCCCGGACCGAACCCGACCGCGAGGCCCGGCTGGACGCGGAGTTCCACATGTCCATCATCGAGGCCAGCCATAACGTGGTGATGCTGCACATGATGCGCTCGATGTTCCAGCTCCTGCGCGAGGGTGTCTTCTACAATCGTCAGGTCATGTTCAAGCAGCACACCACGCGCGGTGCCCTGCTCGACCAGCACCGCGCGATAAACGCGGCGCTGCAGGCGCGCGACGGGGCCGCCGCCCGGGCCGCGGTCGAGGCCCATCTGAGTTACGTCGAACGTGCCCTTGCCGACCAGCAGCGCGCCGAGCGCAACGAGGCGATCGCCCGGCAGCGGCTGGAACACGAGCAATCTCGCTGAGCGGCCGGATGCGGCCAGACGCCGGGCGGTGCCGGCGTGTGCGCACTGCCCATTTTTTACCATTTGATAAAAAATAATCCTGTGGCATACTCCCCCAAAAGACGTCCAGCAGGGGAGGACACATTGACCCATAGCGCGCTGACCCCCGGGATCGCCGCCGGACGGCTCCGGCCCGAGGAGTACGAGAACAACTTCGCCGACCTGCATCCCCCGCTTGATGACCACGAGGCGCTCGTGGCCGCGGACCGGTGCTACTTCTGCCATGACGCACCCTGCATCACGGCCTGCCCGACGGAAATCGACATCCCACTTTTCATCCGCCAGATCGCCACCGGAACGCCCGAGGCGGCGGCCAAGACGATCCTGACGCAGAACATCCTGGGCGGCATGTGCGCCCGCGTCTGCCCGACGGAAACGCTGTGCGAGGAAGCCTGCGTGCGCGAGATCGCGGAGGGCAAGCCGGTGCTGATCGGTCAACTTCAGCGCTATGCCACCGACACGCTGATGGCCACGAACAGCCATCCCTTCAGCCGTGCCGCGCCCACCGGAAAACGCGTGGCAGTGGTCGGTGCGGGGCCCGCGGGCCTCGCCTGCGCGCACCGTCTTGCGATGCACGGCCACGACATCACCCTCTATGATGGCCATGAAAAGCCCGGCGGTCTGAACGAATACGGCATCGCCGCCTACAAGACCGTCGACGACTTCGCACAGGCCGAGGTGGACTGGCTGCTGCAGATCGGCGGCATTACCGTCGAAACGGGCCGCAGGCTCGGGGAGGATCTCACGCTCGGCGCGTTGCGCGACAGCTACGACGCGGTTTTCCTGGGGATCGGCCTGGGCGGGGTCAACGCGCTCGGTCTGGAGAACGAGGACAAGGACGGGATCGCCGACGCCGTCGGTTTCATCGCCGAGCTGCGGCAGGCCGCGGACCTGTCAAGGATGCCCGTGGGGCGCGACGTGGTGGTGATCGGCGGCGGCATGACGGCGATCGACGCGGCCGTGCAGGCGCGGCTTCTGGGGGCGCTGAACGTCACCCTCGTCTATCGCCGCGGGCGCGAGCGCATGAACGCCAGCGTTTACGAACAGGATCTTGCCGCCTCCAAGGGGGTAAGGATCATCACCAACGCGGCGCCGGTGGCCATCCACGGCAATGGCAAGGTGCGCGAGGTGGAGTTCGAATACACAGATGACGAACTCGAACCCACGGGCGAGCGGTTCCGCCTGCCCGCCGACCAGGTGTTCAAGGCCATCGGCCAGACGCTGCAAGGTGGCAACCTGCCGGATCTCGACGGTCGCAAGATCAAGGTCACGCGTGCGGGTCGCACATCGCTCGACGGGGTCTGGGCCGGGGGCGACTGCGCTGCCGGCGGCGACGACCTCACCGTGACGGCGGTGGCCGAGGGCCGCGACGCCGCAGAGGACATTCA
Organism: Roseovarius salis; assembly: GCF_044472985.1. Taxonomy (NCBI): domain Bacteria; kingdom Pseudomonadati; phylum Pseudomonadota; class Alphaproteobacteria; order Rhodobacterales; family Roseobacteraceae; genus Roseovarius; species Roseovarius salis. The sequence goes on from NZ_JBISDG010000012.1 coordinate 10,451, forward strand.
CGCCAGCCTGACCGGCTGAGCCGAGCCAGGGGAGACCAGCACAATGGCCAATCTCGAGACGAACTTCGTCGGCATCACCTCGCCCAACCCGTTCTGGCTGGCGTCGGCGCCGCCCACGGACAAGGAATACAACGTGCGCCGCGCCTTCGAGGCCGGCTGGGGCGGCGTGGTATGGAAAACCCTGGGCGAGGACGGCCCGCCCATCGTCAACGTCAACGGCCCGCGCTACGGTGCGATCTGGGGAGCCGATCGCCAACTCCTGGGCCTCAACAACATCGAGCTCATCACCGACAGGCCGTTGCAGACCAACCTCGACGAGATCGCGCGGGTAAAGAAGGACTACCCTGACCGCGCCATCGTCGCATCGTTGATGGTGCCGGTGAACGAGGACAGCTGGAAGGAGATTCTCGCCCGCGTTGCCGACACGGGCTGCGACGGGGTCGAACTCAATTTCGGCTGCCCCCACGGGATGAGCGAACGCGGCATGGGGTCGGCCGTGGGCCAGGTGCCGGATTACGTGCAGCAGGTCACCGAGTGGTGCAAGAAACACAGCGACCTGCCGGTGATCGTGAAGCTCACGCCCAACATCACCGATATCCGCAAGCCCGCGCAGGCAGCGAAGGACGGCGGCGCCGACGCGGTGAGCCTCATCAACACGATCAACTCGATCACCGGTGTGAACCTCGACATGTTCGCCCCCGAGCCCACGATCGACGGCAAGGGCGCGCATGGCGGCTATTGCGGGCCGGCGGTCAAGCCCATCGCGCTCAACATGGTGGCCGAGATCGCCCGCACGCCCGAGCTTCAGGGCCTGCCGATTTCCGGCATTGGCGGGGTGAGCACCTGGCGTGACGCGGCGGAATTCATGACGCTCGGCGCGGGCAACGTGCAGGTCTGCACGGCAGCAATGACCTATGGCTTCAAGATCGTGCAGGAGATGATCTCGGGCCTGTCGCAATACATGGACGAAAAGGGCTTCGACTCCGTCGATCAGGTCGTCGGGCGGGCGGTACCGAACCTTTCCGACTGGCAGCACCTGAACCTGAACTATGTCACCAAGGCGCGGATCGACCAGGACCTGTGCATCAAGTGCGGCCGCTGCTATGCGGCGTGCGAGGATACCAGCCACCAGGCGATCTCGATGTCGGAGGACCGGGTGTTCGAGGTCATCGACTCGGAATGCGTGGCCTGCAACCTGTGCGTCAATGTCTGCCCGGTCGAGGGCTGCATAACCATGGAACAACTGGAACCCGGCGCGGTAGACGAACGCACGGGGCAGATCGTGCCCGGAGAATACGCCAACTGGACAACACACCCCAACAACCCCGGCAAATGCGCGGCCGAATAGGCGCGGAGATTTTTCGCGAAAAATCTCCGTTCTGAAAAATTCGCGAATTTTTCAGAACAGCATTCGGACCGGGCCGGGGTGGCACACGACAACGTACTGGTCGGCGGTTTCTATCAGGTGGAATCCGCGGGCGCGCACGGCACGGAGGAACGTGTCGCGCCCGACCTCCCTGTCGACCCATGCGATCGAACGACGCACGACGCCACGGCGCTGCACCGCCTTCGCGGCGAACATCTGGTCAAGCCAGTAATCGGGTCCGGTCTGTCGGGTTCGGGCGGGCATGTCCCGATGCTGCACCGGCCATGGTGAACGCGAGGTTAAGGTGTGAGCAGGCGCCGGTAGAGCGTGTCGAGAAAGGCGGCCGCGCCGGCATGCACGTCGTCGCGCCCCCGCATCAACACCTGCACCTGCGCGTCGAAATCCGCATAGTGCTGCGTCGTCGCCCAGATCGAGAAAATCAGGTGGCGTGCATCCACCGGCGCCAGCTGCCCCGCGGCGATCCAGCCGTCGATCAGCGCCGCCGTCTCGTCCACCAGCGGTTTCAACCCGGTTTGCAGGTGCGGCGCCATCCGTGGCGCTCCCTGGATGATCTCGTTGGCGAAAAGGCGGCTTTCGCGCGGAAATTCCCGGCTCATCTCCAGCTTGCGGTGAACGTAGCGCAGGATTTCCTCCAGCGGGTCGCCATCCGGGTCGATCTCGCGCAGGGGGGCCAGCCACGCGTCCATCAGCCCGTTCAGCAGCGTGACGTGGATCTCTTCCTTGCCGGAGAAATAATAGAGGATGTTGGGCTTGCTCAGCCCGGCCGCGTCGGCGATCTGGTCAAGCGTCGCGCCACGGAACCCATGTTGCGAGAACACGTCGAGCGCCGCGTCCAGGATGCGCTTGCGGTTGCGCTGCTGGATACGGCTCGTCCGCGGTGCCGCACCGGCGGGGGGGCTGTCCTGCATGCTTGTCCCTTCGCGTGTTTTGCCGCAAACCCTAGCACCGATCGCGGCAGGGTGGCCAGATTGCCCGCCCCTTGGCAGACGTGGCTTGACAGGCCGGGTCGGCTCCGCAATCGTATCTTTACCAAATGGTAAAAAAGCCAACACCGCAAGAGGGGCGCCGCGTTTGCGCGATCCGCGCGACTCGGGCACCCTGAAAGCTATCCAAGGGGAGGTGACGTGATGGCGGCACCCGGCGAGAATCTCAAGATCGACGGCGACCGGCTGTGGGACAGCATCATGGAAATGGCCAAGATCGGCCCGGGCGTCGCCGGTGGAAACAACCGGCAGACACTGACCGACGAGGATGCCCAGGGCCGGGCGCTGTTCAGCAAATGGTGCGAGGACGCGGGGCTGTCAATGGGCCTCGACCAGATGGGCAACATGTTCGCCCGGCGCGAGGGCACCGATCCCGACGCGCTGCCGGTCTATGTGGGCTCGCACCTCGACACCCAGCCAACGGGCGGCAAGTATGACGGAATCCTGGGCGTGCTGGGCGGGCTGGAGATAATCCGCACGCTGAACGATCTGGGCATCCGGACGAAGCACCCCATCGTGGTGACCAACTGGACCAATGAGGAAGGCACGCGCTTTGCGCCCCCGATGCTGTCCTCGGGCGTATTCGCCGGGATGCACACCCAGGAGTGGGCCTATGACCGGGTCGATGCGGAGGGCAAGCGGTTCGGCGACGAGCTGGAGCGCATCGGCTGGCGCGGCGAGGAAGAGGTCGGGGCGCGGCCGATGCACGCCTTCTTCGAGCTGCACATCGAGCAGGGCCCGATCCTCGAGGCGGAGGGCAAGGACGTGGGCGTGGTCACCCATGGGCAGGGCCTGAGCTGGACGCAGGTCACCATAACCGGCAAGGAAAGCCACACAGGTTCGACGCCGATGTACATGCGCAGGAATGCCGGCCTCGGCATGGCGCGCGTGCTGGAAAAGGTGGACGAGATCGCGTGGTCCCACAAGCCCCATGCCGTCGGCGCGTCGGGCCATATCGATGTCTACCCCAACTCGCGCAACGTGATCCCGGGCAAGGCGGTGTTCACGATCGATTTCCGCTCACCCGAGCTGGAGGTGATCGAGGACATGGAAAACCGCCTGCGCAAGGAGGCGCAGGCGATCTGCGACGAGATGGGGCTGGAGGTGGCGTTCGAGAAAGTCGGCGGCTTCGACCCGGTGAAATTCGACGAGGGCTGCGTGACGGCCGTCCGCAACGCCGCCGAAAGGCTGGGCTACAGCCACATGAACCTCATTTCCGGGGCGGGGCACGACGCCTGCTGGATCAACCGCGTGGCCCCCACGGCGATGGTGATGTGTCCCTGCGTCGACGGGCTGAGCCACAACGAGGCCGAGGAAATCTCGAAGGACTGGGCCACCGCGGGGGCGGACGTGCTGATGCACGCGGTCGTGGAGACGGCGGAGATCGTGGAATAGGGGGCTCTGCCCCCGTCGCACAAGTGCGACTCCCCCGGGATATTTCCGGCCAGAAGACGCCGGGGCGAGGGAGCGACAAACAGGGAGAAAGCACATGACCACCAAAGTCATCAAGAACGGCACCGTCTGCACGGCGGACCGGACATGGAAGGCCGACGTCCTGATCGAGGACGAGAAGATCAAGCAGGTCGGCGAGGACCTGAAGGGCGATGAATACATCGACGCAGAGGGTGCCTATGTCATCCCCGGCGGGATCGACCCGCATACCCACATGGAGATGCCCTTCATGGGCACCACCGCCGCCGAGACCTTCGAGACGGGCACATGGGCCGCGGCCTGCGGCGGAACCACGATGCTGGTGGATTTCTGCCTGCCCGGCGCGGATGGCAGCCTGAAGAACGCGATCAACGAGTGGCACCGCAAGTCCGCCCCGCAGATCTGCACCGACATCGGCTATCACATGGCGGTCACCGGCTGGAACGAGACCGTCTTCAACGAGATGAAGGACGCCGTGGAGATGGGCGTCAACTCGTTCAAGCATTTCATGGCCTACAAGGGCGCGCTGATGATCGAGGACGACGAGATGTTCGCGTCGTTCAAGCGCTGCAAGGAGCTGGGCGCGCTGCCGATGGTGCATGCCGAGAACGGCGATATCGTGGCCGACCTGCAGCAGCAGATGCTGGAGAAGGGCATCACCGGGCCGGAGGGGCACGCCTATTCCCGCCCCCCGGAGGTCGAGGGCGAGGCCGCCAACCGCGCGATCATGATCGCCGATGCCGCGGGCGTGCCGCTCTATATCGTGCATGTGAGCTGCGAACAGGCGCACGAGGCCATCCGCCGGGCGCGGCAGAAGGGGATGCGCGTGTACGGTGAGCCGCTGATACAGTTCCTGACACTCGACGAGTCGGAGTACTTCGACAAGGACTGGGACCATGCCGCGCGCCGGGTGATGAGCCCGCCCTTCCGCGACAAGGAAAACCAGGACGGCCTGTGGAACGGCCTCGCCGCCGGCAGCCTGCAGGTGGTGGCCACGGATCACGCCGCGTTCTCGACCGAGCAGAAGCGGATGGGGCTGGAGGATTTCACCAAGATTCCCAACGGCTCCAACGGGCTGGAGGAGCGCCTTTCGGTGCTCTGGACCAAGGGGGTGGAGACCGGGCGGCTGACCCCGAACGAATTCGTGGCCGCGACCTCGACCAACGTGGCCAAGATCCTCAACATCTATCCAAAGAAGGGCGCGATCGTGGAGGGGGCGGATGCCGACATCACGGTGTGGGATCCCGGCATCTCGCGCACGATCTCGGCCAGCAACCACCATTCCATCCTCGACTACAACGTGTTCGAGGGGTTCGAGGTGACGGCCAATGCCCGCTATACCATCTCGCGCGGCGAGGTGATCTGGGCCTGGGGCCAGAACTCGCAGCCGCAACCGGGCCGCGGCCGCTTCGTGCCGCGCCCGGCCTTCCCCTCGGCGCACAAGGCGCTGTCGAAGTGGAAGGAGCTGACGGCGCCCAAGCGCGTGGAACGCGATCCGCTGAACATTCCGGCAGGTATCTGAAACACCCGGCCACGCCCGGTGAACGGCGGGCGCGGCCCATTGACAATAATCAGCCAGCATGGGCGCAATAAGCCCGGGCAAGCGGGGGACGAGACTTGACGAGCGAGACAGTGATCAGCGCGCAGAACCTGTCGCTGACCTTCGAGACGAATGACGGGCCGGTGCATGCGCTCAAGGACGTGACGCTGGACGTCGAGAAAGGCGACTTCGTCTCTTTCATCGGGCCGTCGGGCTGCGGCAAGACGACGTTTCTGCGCTGCATGGCCGATCTGGAGCATCCCACGGGCGGCACGATCACCGTGAACGGCGTGAGCCCCGAGGAGGCGCGGCGTGCCCGCGCCTATGGCTACGTCTTTCAGGCGGCGGGGCTTTACCCCTGGCGCACCATCGGGGGCAATATCCGCCTGCCACTGGAAATAATGGGCTATGGCAAGTCCGAACAGCAACGGCGCGTGGGCGAGGTGCTGGAACTGGTCGACCTGGCGGGATTCGAGAAGAAATACCCCTGGCAGCTTTCGGGCGGGATGCAGCAGCGCGCCTCGATCGCCCGGGCGCTGGCCTTCGACGCGGACATCCTGTTGATGGACGAACCCTTCGGCGCGCTGGACGAGATCGTGCGAGACCACCTCAACGAGCAGCTCCTGCAGCTATGGGACCGGACGCACAAAACGATCTGTTTCGTCACCCACTCGATCCCGGAGGCGGTTTACCTCTCCACCCGGATCGTCGTGATGTCGCCCCGCCCGGGCCGGATCACCGACGTGATCGAAAGCCCGCTGCCCAAGGAGCGCCCGCTGGACATCCGCGACACGCCCGAATTCCTGGAAGTGGCCCATCGCGTCCGCGAGGGCCTGCGCGCGGGGCACGGCTATGACGACTGAGCGCCGCCCGTTCCGGCCCGCCGCCACCGGCAGGGGGGACGCGTGATGCGTAACGCCCTGCCCGTTCTCACCGTCGTCGCCGTGATCGTCGTGATCTGGTACCTGGCGGCCATATGGATGAATTCCACCTGGGCGCTGCAAATGGCCGAAAGGCTGGGCCGCGAGATGAGCTTTCCCGATCTCGTGGTCGCCACGATGACGCAGGACCGGCCCGTGGTCGCCGCGCCGCACCAGGTGATCGCGACACTGTGGGATGGCGTGTTCGGTCACGCCGTGACCTCCAAGCGCAGCTTCGTCTACCACGGCTTCGTCACGCTGGAGGCCACGCTCTGGGGCTTCGCGCTCGGTATCGTGGTGGGCGTCGGTCTTGCCATCGCGATCGTGCACAGCCGCGCCGTCGACATGTCGGTGATGCCCTGGGCCGTCATCAGCCAGACGATCCCCATCGTCGCGCTGGCCCCGATGATCGTGGTCGTGGCCAATGCCGTGGGGGTCGAGGACCGGCTTGTGCCCAAGGCGATCATCTCGGCCTACCTGTCGTTCTTTCCCGTTCTGGTCAGCATGGTTTCCGGCCTGCGGTCGCCCAACAGCATGCAGCTCGACCTGCTCAAGACCTATGGCGCCAGCCGGTCGCAGGTGTTCTGGAAGTTGCGCCTGCCCGCCTCGCTGCCCTATTTCTTCGCCTCGCTCAAGGTCGCCATCGCGGCCAGCCTGATCGGCGCGATCGTGGGCGAGCTGCCCACGGGCGCGATCAACGGGCTGGGCGCGCGCATGCTGATCGGCAGCCAGTTCGGCCAGCCGCTCATCATGTGGGCCGCTCTGTTTGCCGCAGCGATCCTGGCCGGCATCCTGATCATCATCGTCGGCGCGATCCAGCGCGCCGCCGACCGGCGCATGGGGGTGGCCCGATGATCCAGGTGGCACTGGCAATCCTGATCTGGCTGGTGGCGTGGTGGGCCAATGTGCGGCTGGCCGAAAGCGGCACGCGGGGCGCGCGCTATGCCGTGCCGGTCATCTTTGGCCTCACCGTCCTGGTAATGTGGGAGCTGATCGTGCGCGGGCTGGAGGTCAGCCCGGTGATCCTGCCCGCCCCGACCGCCATCGCCGACCGCTTCGCGGCAAGCCTCGGCACGCTCTGGGTCGATTTCGTCCAGACCGTGGTGAAGGGCGCCTTCACCGGCTACGCAATGGGCTGCACGGCGGCGGTGCTGGCGGCAATCGCCATCGACCGCTCGCCCTTCCTGACGCGCGGCCTGCTGCCGGTGGGCAATTTCGTGGCCGCCCTGCCGATCATCGGCGTCGCGCCAATCATGGTGATGTGGTTCGGCTTCGACTGGCAATCCAAGGCGGCGGTCGTGGTGGTGATGGTCTTCTTTCCCATGCTCGTGAACACGGTGGCCGGGCTGCGCGATACCGACAGCATGCAGCGCGACCTGATGCGCACCTATGGCGCGAGCTACTGGCAGACGCTCCTGAAGCTGCGCCTGCCCGCGGCGATGCCCTTCATCTTCAACGGGCTCAAGATCGCCACGACGCTGGCGCTGATCGGCGCCATCGTCGCGGAGTTCTTCGGCTCGCCCATCAAGGGCATGGGCTTCCGCATCTCGACCTCGGTCGGCCAGCTGGCCATCGACATGGTCTGGGCCGAGATCGTCGTTGCCGCCCTCGCAGGCTCGCTGTTCTACGGCGGGGTTGCGCTGATCGAGAAAGCGGTGACATTCTGGCACCCATCACAAAGGGGCCGGGCATAACAAGACAACTGGCACCAACAAGGGAGACTGACATGAAGACACTCGCCAAGACAATCGGCCTCGCCACCGCCGGACTATGGGCCGGCATGGCGCAGGCGGCAGACGATCTGACCCTGCAACTCAAATGGGTCACGCAGGCCCAGTTCGCCGGCTATTACGTGGCCAAGGACAAGGGATTCTACGAGGAAGAGAACCTCGACGTCACGATCAAGCCGGGCGGTCCGGACATTGCGCCGACGCAGGTGATCGCCGGCGGTGGCGCGGACGTCACGGTGGAATGGATGCCCGCGGCGCTGTCGGCGCGCGAAAAGGGCCTGCCGCTGGTCAACATCGCCCAGCCCTTCAAGCGCTCGGGCATGATGCTGACCTGCCTGAAATCCACCGGCATCGAAAGCCCCGAGGATTTCCCCGGCCGCACGCTCGGCGTGTGGTTCTTCGGGAATGAATACCCGTTCCTCAGCTGGATGAGCCAGCTCGGTATCCCGACCGATGGGGGCGAGGATGGCGTCGAGGTGCTCAAGCAGGGCTTCAACGTCGACCCACTGTTGCAGGGGCAGGCCGACTGCATCTCGACCATGACCTATAACGAGTACTGGCAGGTGATCGACGCGGGCATCAAGCCCGAGGAACTGATTACCTTCAAGTACGAGGATCAGGGCGTCGCCACGCTTGAAGATGGTCTGTACGTCCACGAGGACATGCTCGACGATCCCGAGGAAGTGGACAAGTTGGCGCGTTTCGTCAGGGCCTCCATGAAGGGATGGAAATGGGCCGAGGAGAACCCCGACGAGGCGGCGATGATCGTGCTCGAAAACGACGCGACCGGCGCCCAGACCGAGAAGCACCAGAAACGGATGATGCGCGAGATCGCCAAGCTGACCGAAGGCTCTAACGGCGAGCTGGACCCGGCCGATTTCGAGCGCACGGTCGACTCCCTGCTGTCGGGCGGCTCCGACCCGGTCATTACCGAACATCCCGGAGACGCGGCCTGGACGCACGAGGTCACGGACAAGGCCCTGAACTGACACCGGACCGCACGGCGGTTGTCATGGGCCCGGGCGGCAATGCCCGGGCCCTTTTCGTTTCACACAGTCACATGAAACCGCCACATTGCTGCCACATTGGCCGTAATGGGGGAATGCCGCCACAATCGGCACAAGATATTGGGTCAAAACATCAAGAAAAAAGCAGAAGGCGTTGAGAATAAAGGCTTTAATCTACACACTCGCTATGCTAGCATCTACGTAATCACAACGCGCCAGCCGGACACCGGCGGCATGAGGCAGACAAGAGCAGGTTCATGAGACGCCGGAGGAAACAGCCGGTCCGGTGGGGACTGTTGATGACGGCCGCCATCTGGATGCTGGTGGTGCTCCCGCTGAGCACGGCGGCGGCGCCCTATGCCGCGATGGTGATGGACGCGCGCACCGGCGAAATACTGCATTCGCGGAACGCCGACACGCGGTTGCATCCCGCTTCCCTGACAAAGATGATGACGCTCTATGTCGTGTTCGAGGCCGTCGAGAACGGCGAGATCGATCTCGATACCCGTGTCAAGATTTCCCGCCATGCCGCCAGTGAACCGCCCAGCAAGCTGGGTCTGCGGGCGGGGCAGCGGATACGGCTGCGCTATCTCATCCGCGCGGCGGCGGTGAAATCCGCCAATGACGCGGCCACCGCGCTGGCCGAGGCCATCGAGGGGTCCGAGGCGCGTTTTGCAAGGCGGATGAACCGCACCGCCAAGGCCCTTGGCATGACGCGCACCACTTTCAAGAACGCTCATGGCCTGACCGAAAGCGGACATCTGTCCACCGCGCGGGACATGACGATCCTCGGGCGGCACCTGTTCTATGACTATCCCGATTATTACAACCTGTTCTCGCGCATTACCGCGGATGCGGGGCTGCGGACGGTGTATCACACCAATCGCAAGCTGCTGCGCAGCTACCAGGGGGCAGACGGGATCAAGACGGGGTATACCCGCGCCGCCGGCTTCAATCTGACCGCCAGCGCCCGGCGTGGCGGCGAACGGGTGATCGCCACGGTGTTCGGTGGCCGCTCGACCGCCTCTCGCAACGCGAAGGTTGCCGAACTGCTCGATCTCGGCTTTCGCCGCGCCCCGACCCGCGTGGCGCTGAATCCGCCGTCACGCCCGCCCTACATGGGCAAGGTGGACGGGCACAGCGTGCCGGGTGGCTTCGGCAAGCGTGAACGCATGGAAACCGCCGCGGCCGTGACCCGAAGCCTGCGCCCGCGGCCCCGCCCCGGATCGGAAAGGCAGGCCGAAACGGTCACGATCGCCACCAAGGAAGATATCGACAAGGCAGTCATGGCCGCGGCGCAATCCTCAAAAGGGTCCGCGGATGCCACGCAGCCCGTGCCGGAGATCACGCCCGCGGCCCGGCCGACCGACCTTGCCGCGCTGGAGACACGGGATGGGACAGACGATGGCGCGAACAAGACCGTGGTGGAGCGCATATCGACCTCTGGCGGGCGCCACTGGGGCATCACGGTGGGCCGATACCCAAGCCAGTACAAGGCCCGCAAGGTTCTGTTGCAGGTTGCGCTCAACGAGATGTCCACGCTTGACGGATCGCTGCGCAAGGTGCGCAAACGTACCGGCGGCTATGACGCGAATTTCATGGGGCTGAGCCGCGAGACCGCGGAACTCGCCTGTCGTCGGCTTCAGGCCAAGCAGATCACCTGTTTCATGATCGAGCCGTCCGGCTGAACCGGGGGCACCGGGCCCGCATCGGCGCATGCCCCGACGCAGATACGCGACAGCCGGCCCGGCATGACCCGCCGGGTTGACCCGCGGCGAGAGGGGCTGTTAGCCGAGGGTGCGTTCATTCTTTCAAGAAAAGGGCTTTGCATGACGCTCAACGGCGCTCGGATTCCCTTGGCTTCTCTGCTGGCCTTCACGGCATTCATGATGGCGCCCGACGCCGCGACGGCCGCCCCCAAACCATGCAGTCCGGTGGTCGACGCGCCGCGCAGCGGCAGCACGGTGCCGCAGGATTTCCCCATCCGTATCCTGCCCGGTGATTTCTCTGATTGCCGCATAGACGAGGTGCGCTACGCGATCGTCGAGATCCGCGAGGGGAGAGCAAACAGGACCGTGCATTTCCACAAGGCGGACTGTTGCGATTTCATGCAGACCGGCAAGCCCGTGCTGGAACGGCGTGCCCCGGCGCGGAAAATCGAACCCGGCACCTACTACGTTGTTCAGGCCCAATTCGTCGATCGCACGCTGAAGGTCTTTGGCGGGCTGGATCATATTCGCGCCGAGTTGGGGCCTATCGCGGTCGTTCCGGTGACGACCGAAAAGAGCGACATGCGCACCCGGCGGCACGGGGATGAATCCACCGGACCCGACGCGATGGTCTTTGCGCTGGACATGGCCGGCCGCTTCGGCCACGGGCGGGGCGCGTCTGTGGCACAGGCAAGGAAAACCGCCCTCGATTTCTGCGGTGCAGCCGCTTGCCGCATCGTATCGGAACCGACACGCAAGACATGCCACGCACTCGCCCAAAGGACGCGCGGGGGCTATTGGTGGGGCGTCGGCGCGGGCGGGACCAAGGCCACCGCCGAAGGCAATGCCCGCCGCTTCTGCCAGCAGGGTCACGGCGGCGACTGCGATGTGGTTTACAGCTATTGCAAATGAGCGGCCAACCCGGCCTCTACCAACTTGTGATCATGCTGGCCGGCGGGCCGGCGTTGATCATTCTCGGGGCGGTGCTGCGCGAACGGCGGCGGCGTGTGTTGCGCCGGGCCCGGACGACGACGGGAACCGTGATCGGCGGCGAGCTGCGAAAAATCGAGGACGGCTGTCAGCCGGTGGTGCGCTATCGCTACCGCGTGGACGGTCAGGACAGGATCGGAACGCGGGTGACGCCGCCGCCGGGTGCGGAAACGATCATGATGTGCCACCGCGCGCAGCGCCTCGTGGACGCGTATCCGGCCGGCACGCAGGTCACGGTGCACTTCCTGCCCGATGCGCCGGAAACGGCGTTTCTGCGGCGCGGTGGCAACTGGTTCTGGATGATCCCCGCGGGGCTGGGGGTGGCGCTGCTTGTCATCGCATGGCAGCGACTTTCGGGCGCCTGAGCCTTGCGCGCTACTGCTTGGGCTTGTCGTCGTACTCGTCGCTGAGAATGCGGCGCGCATTCCCCTCGGGGTCGTCATACTGGTCGGTTTTCACCGTCCATATGAAGAAGGCAAGCCCAAGCCCCCCCATGACGAGCGATATCGGGATCAGGTAGGCGAGAACGGTCAATGGATCACCTCAGCCGAAGCGCGTTGAGAGACACCGTAATGGAACTGGCCGACATGGCCAAGGCCGCGATCAGGGGCGTGGCGAGCCCGGCCACCGCCAGGGGAACGGCAATCACGTTGTAAACCGTGGCGATGCGGAAATTCTCGCGGATCCTGCGCGTGGCCGACCGGGCCGTGTCACAGGCCGCGGCAATCGGGGACAGGTCGCCGCCAAGCAGGACGATATCGCTGGCCACGCGCGCGGCATCAAGTGCAGAGGCGGGGGATATGGACACGTGTGCCGCTGCGAGCGCCCCCGTGTCGTTGAGCCCGTCCCCCACCATCAGCACGTGACGCCCCTCCTCGGCCATGGCCGAGATCCGGGCGACCTTGTCGGCGGGCAGCGCCTCGGCCATCCACCGATCGATTCCAAGCCGTGTGGCCAGCGCCTCCACCGCCGGCGTGGTGTCGCCGGAGATCAGGTAAACCTGCTTGCCCGCCGCCTTGAGTGCTGCCACGGCATCTTCCGCTCCGGTGCGCAGCCGGTCGACAAAGGTGACGGCCACGGGCGCATCATCGCCCCGGCGGAGATAGGCGGCGGTTTCGGGGCCGCCGCTTGCCCCGACCCAGGAGGCCCTGCCGAGGCGCACCTCCTGGCCGTTCCATGTCGCCTTGGTGCCGTAGCCCGGCACCTCGGTCACGTCATCGACCTGCGCGGCCGCGATACCGGCAGCGCGCGCCGCGCGCGTGATCGCCTGCGCGAGCGGGTGCGACGACCCTTGCGCCAGCGCAAGCGCCAGTTCCACGTCCTGCCGCGCCATCCGGTCCAGGTTGACGGGCTCCGGCACGCCCTCGGTCAGCGTTCCGGTCTTGTCGAACACGACCGTATCCACCTGCGCCAGCCGCTCCAGCGCGGTTTCGTGCTTGATCAGCATCCCCTTGCGGAACAGCCGCCCGCTCGCCGCCGTGGTCACCGCGGGCACGGCAAGACCGAGCGCACAGGGGCAGGTGATGATCAGCACCGCCGCCGCGATATTGAGCGCGGTGCGCAGGTCGAAGGTGTAGAGATACCACCCCAGGAAGGCCAACGCCGACAGGATGTGCACCCCCGGCGCATAGAGTTTCGCAGCCTTGTCCGCCAGCGATGTGTAACGCGAACGCCCCGACTCCGCGATCGCCACCAGATCGGCCATCCGGTGCAGCGAGGTGTCGGACCCTACCGCCATAGCCCGGATGGTCAGCGGCCCGGTAAGGTTCACCTCCCCCGCCGAAACCGGCTGTCCCTCGCCGGCAAAGACCGGCACCGTCTCGCCCGTCAGCAAGGAACGGTCGATCTCGGACGTGCCGTCGACGATCTCGCCGTCGACGGGCATCCTGCCCCCGGGCCGCACCAGCACGGTGTCGCCGGCCGCCAGCTCGGCCACGGCGACCGTTTCCTCGGCCCCGTCCCGTATGCGTATTGCGCGCGGCACCTCGAGCGCCGTCAGCTCCTCTGCCGCCGAGCGGGCAATCGACCGGGTGCGATGGTCAAGATACCGACCCGCCAACAGGAAAAAGGTAAGTGCCAGAGCCGCGTCGAAATAGGCGTGCTGGCCCGAAAGCGCCGTTTCCCACAGCGACGTGACGATCGCCAGGGCAATCGCCAGTGTGATCGGGACATCCATGTTGAGCTGACGGTTGCGCAGCGCGGCCCAGGCGTTGGCAAAAAACGGCTGCCCGGAAAAGGCGATCGCCGGCAGCGCGATGGCCGCCGATATCCAGTGAAACATATCCCGCGTCGCGTCGTCCGCGCCGGACCAGACCGAAACCGACAGCAGCATCACGTTCATCGACGCAAAGCCCGCCACGGCAAGGCGCATCAGCAAATTCCGCCCGGCCCGGTCCGTCGCCGTTGCGTTGACCGTCCCCGGGTCGAGTTCATGCGCCTCGTACCCCAGCCCCTCCACCAGCGCGCGCATCTGCTCGGCCGTGACCTCGGGCTCGGCCTCGATGCTGGCGCGCTTGAGCGTCAGGTTCACGCGGGCCGAATGCACCTGCGGATGGGCATCGAGCGCCTTTTCGATCTTGGAAATGCAGGCCGAGCAGTGGATGGTCGGCAGGCTGAGCAGGATCTGGGCGCCGTCCGGTTCCGGTGCCGCGGCAGATTCGGCCGCCGGCGCCGCGGCGCAGGCCGGGCAGGCCGAGGGGGTCTGGCGCAGCGAGGCTGTCATCGGCTCATTCCTTGATCAGGACGACGCGCTGCTCGAAGAGGGTGCCATCGCCGGCGATCGCCTCCATCCGGATATTCCAGTTGCCGTCGCCCAGGCTGACCGGCGCGACATATGCACTGCCATCGTAACGGAAATCGGGCGTGACGTCGTCTGCCACGTGGGTCGCCCGGCCAACCGTCGCATCGAGCTTTGCCACGCGCACGGGCGCGCCCGCCTCGTCGGTGATCGCGAGTGTCAGGACGCCGTCGGCATGATGCGCCCTGACATCCCAGCCGAGCGCCTCCTGCGCGGCCTTGCGTTCGTCGAAGGTCTGGCTGGCCACGTAGGAGTTTTTCACCTCCAGCCCCGGAAACGTGCGCACCGCCGACACTGCCAGAAAGACATTGACCGAGATGATCACGCCGAAGGCGGCGACGAACCCGATCAGGACATGCTTTCCGGTGATCTTGCGTTCCGCCATCAGTTGGCCTTTCCGTTGAATATGGTATCGCTATAGGCACGGTCGCCGTTCGAGATGTCCTCGACCCAGAGCCGGACATCCGACCTTTCTGCCTGCGCCGGGTCCGACCCCGGCGGCGCGATCAGGTAAACGCGTTGCAACAGTTGCTCGTTGGCCGGCACGCTGACCGTCTCATAGGGCGTGCCCTCCAGCTGTATGCGGATCGCCGGGTCGCCCTTGACGCTCAGACGGAACGGGCGCTGCTCGCCATGCTTGTTGCGCAGGCGCACCTCGTAGGTGTTTCGGACGGAGCCGTCGGCAAGCGTCACGTAGGTCGGGTTGCGCACCGGCGCCACCGTCATGTCGATCTCGGGCCGGATGAATAGCGCGACGAGCAGGCCAAGACCCACCAGCGACCACAGCGACGTGTATAGGATCGTGCGCGGGCGCAGGATATGTTTCCACACGGGGCGCGGCTCCTGCCCGGCGCGCTCGCGCTCCTCGTCGGTGAGGGCCATGTAGTCGATAAGACCCCGTGGCTTGCCGATCTTGGCCATGATGTCGTCACAGGCGTCTATGCACAGCGCGCAGGTTATGCATTCCAGCTGTTGGCCGTCACGGATATCGATGCCGACCGGGCACACGTTGACGCACGCCATGCAGTCGATGCAGTCGCCCTGCTCGGCACCGTTCTTGACCTCCTCGGAGTGCTTGCGCGGCTCGCCCCGCCATTCGCGATAGGCCACGGTGATGGTGTCCTCGTCCATCATCGCCGCCTGGATGCGCGGCCACGGGCAGGCGTAGATGCAGATCTGTTCCCGCGCGAAACCACCGAAAAAGAACGTCGTGCCGGTCAGGATGGCGACGGTGGTGTAAGCGACGGGATGCGCGTCCAACGTGAACAGGTCCACCAGCAAGGTGGGCGCGTCAGTGAAATAGAAAACCCACGCACCGCCCGTCGCCATCGCGATCAGCAGCCACACCGCCCATTTCGACAGACGCAGGCGTGCCTTGCGAAAGTCGAGCTTCTTTTGCCGATGCAGGCGCAGGCGCGCGTTGCGGTCGCCCTCGATCCAGCGTTCCACGAGGATGAAAAGGTCCGTCCACACGGTCTGAGGGCAGGCATAGCCGCACCAGACCCGCCCGAGCGCCGAGGTGAACAGGAACAGCCCCAGCCCCGCCATGACCAGCAGCCCGGCAACGAAATAGAACTCGTGCGGCCAGATCTCGATCCAGAAAAAGAAGAAACGCCGGTCGGCGAGGTCCACCAGCACGGCCTGGTCGGGCAGTTCCGGCCCGCGGTCCCACCGTATCCACGGGGTCAGGTAGTAGATCCCGAGGGTGACGATCATGATCACCCATTTGAGGTTGCGGAACTTGCCCGACACGCGCTTGGGAAAGACCGGCTCGCGGGCAGCGTACAGGCTTGGCGCGGGGTTTGGCTGGGTATCTGCCAAGGGGAATCACTCCATCGGGATGGAAAGTCTGTGTATCTTCTTCCAGTCAGGGCCAGTATGAACCTTGACCTGTGTCAAATTATGACTCTGCGACTGATCATTCACCCGCGGCAGGTTGTCTCGCCTTCCGCCGAAGCCAGGCAATGAAAGGCCTTGCGGGCGGGCGCAGCACCCCCGGGGCGGGTCACGATGTGAATACCCGTCGCATACCGCGTCGCGGCCATGATGTCCCGCGCCGTGCCGCGGAGATGATTCTTTGACGCCTCAGGCACCTGCCCTACCTCGGACCGCAACGCAAACACGACAGAGGGAGCTGTAAACCCGATGGCACAGGATGACACGCGAAAGGGTGCGCGGCTGATGGACCGGCCGGAATATGCAAGCAAGCCGCGCCCGCTGACCAGCAAGGCCGCAGCATCTGTGGCCGATGCCGTCTCGGCAATGAGCGAGAAAAGCTACGGGTGCATCATCGTGACCGACGACGACAACCGCGTCGAGGGGATCGTGACCGAACGCGACGTCATGAACAAGCTCGTGGGCCGCGGCGCCGACCCCAACGAGGTCACACTGGGCGAGATCATGACCCGCGAGCCAAGGATGGCGCGGGAAACCGATGAAATCCTCGACTGGCTTCGAATAATGTCCAACGAAAGGTTCCGACGCCTGCCGGTGATCGACGAGGATGGCCGCATCAGGTCGCTCTTCACGCAGGGCGATTTCGTCAGCTACACGTGGCCCGACCTGTTGGACCAAGCGCGCAACCTGGCCAAGGCCACGGTAATCGGACGGTTCCATTACTTCCTGATCGGGGGCGGTATCCTGATCTACGCGCTCGCAATGATCGTCGTCCTCAGCGTCGTCTGATCGGACTGCCCGCCCACGGCGGCGGAATTGAAGGCACCGGCCCGACCGGGAAACGCGCGAACAGGACGGACGGGCCGGCACCCTCTCCCGCAGCCGACGCGTGGCCGGCTGCGGAAACCTCAGGTTTATTCGCCACCGCCAAGCTGGTGGACGTAGGTTGTGACGGCGCGGATCTCGGCCTCGCTCAGCTCGGCGCCACCCATCGGCGGCATGACGCCGTACCGGCTGTAGGTGACGGTCTCGACGATCGTGTCGTAGTCCCCACCGTAAAGCCAGATCTGGTCATTCAGCGCGGGCGCCCCCTGGAAGGTGTCGCCGCTGCCGTCGTCCATGTGGCAGGCGGCACAGTTGTTGAGGTAAACCTCCTCGCCCGCCTTGGCGGCCTCGGCATCCTGCGGGTCGGACCCCGACAACGTCATGACATAGTTGGCAACCTGGCTGATCTGCTGTTCCTCTAGGATATCGCCGAACGCGGGCATCTCGGAATAGCGCGCATCAGGATCTTCCTCGTTCCGGATGCCGTGTTTGACGGTGTAATGGATGTCCTCCATTGTCCCGCCCCATAGCCATGCGTTGTCCAGCAGGTTGGGATAGCCCTTGGCCCCTGCGGCGCCCGAGCCATGGCACTGCGCGCACCACGTCTTGAACACGGCATCGCCGGCCGAGGTCGCATAGGTCTCCAGTTCCGGGTCGGCGGTGATTTCGGTCAGTTCAACCGATGCCAGCCGGGCATTGATATCGGCGTTCGCGGCCTCTGCCGCGGCGATCTCCTGGGCCACGTTCTCACGCGTCGACCAGCCCTTGTACCCCGCTGTCGCCTCGTTGATCAGCGGCCATGCAGGATAGGCGATGGTGTACCAGATGCCCCAGATGATCGTGGCGTAGAAAATCCACACCCACCACCGCGGCAAGGGGTTGTTGAATTCCTGGATCCCATCCCACTCGTGCCCGGTGGTATCGGGGTCCTGGTTCTGTTTCTTGGGGTCTTTTGCCATGTCTCACGCCTCCTTGGCGTCGTCCTCGCGCGCGGGCGCGGGCTTGTCTTCATGCCGGAAGGGGATATTGCGCGGGTTCTCGTAGACCTTCGACGCGCCGGGGCGGAAAACCCAGATCACGACGCCGATGAAGAAGGCGAAGAGAAAGAGCAGCATCCAGCTGTCGGCGAACTGGCGCAGCAGCGAGTAGGTTTCCATGATCCGTCTCCTTTCTACCGACTGGCCACTGGCGTGAAGGTCGAGAAATCGACCAGCGTTCCCAGCATCTGCAGATAGGCGATCAGGGCGTCAGCCTCGGAAATGCCCGGCTGCCCGTCGAAATTGCGGACGTTGACGTTTTCGCCGTAGCGCTCCAGCAGGCCGTCGTAATCACCGAACGGATCCGTTTGCGCGGCAAAATCGGCCTGCGCGTTTTCCAGCATCGCGTCGGTATAGGGCACCCCCACGAAGGCATTCGTGCGCATCACGTCCCCGATATACTCGCCGTCGATCATCCGGTCCTCGAGGAACCCGTATTTGGGCATCACCGATTCCGGGACAACCGATTGCGGGTCGCGCAGGTGGTCGACATGCCACTCGTCGGAGTAGCGGCCGCCCACGCGGGCCAGGTCGGGCCCCGTCCGCTTGGAGCCCCACTGGAACGGGTGGTCGTACTGGCTCTCGGCGGCGAGGCTGTAATGGCCGTAACGCTCCACCTCGTCCCGCATGGGCCGGATCATCTGGCTGTGGCAGACATAGCACCCTTCGCGGATGTAGATGTCGCGCCCGGCCAGTTCGAGCGGAGTGTAGGGGCGCATGCCCTCCACGTCCTCGATCGTGTTCTCCAGCCAGAAGAGGGGGGCGATCTGCACGATCCCGCCGATCGTCACCACCAGGAAGGCAAAGATCGACAGAAGCGTGATGTTCTTCTCGAGAACTGTATGCTTGTCGAGAATTCCCATTTGTTCGTCCCTTTCTTACTGGGCCGGGACAGCGGAGTTGGTGGCTTCAACAGCCGGGCTCCGTCTGACGGTCATGTAGAGGTTGTAGCACATGATGATGGCACCAGCGATGTAGAGCACCCCGCCCAGGCCGCGCACCACGTACATCGGGAACTTGGCGGCAACGGTGTCGGCGAAGGAGTTCACGAGGAAGCCGTTGGCATCCACTTCACGCCACATCAGGCCCTCCATGATGCCGGTCACCCACATGGACGCCGCGTAAAGGATGATGCCGATGGTGGCGAGCCAGAAGTGCCAGCTGACCATGCTCAGGCTGTAAAGCCGCTCCTTGTTCCACAGCTTGGGCACGAGGAAGTAGAGCGCCCCGAAGGTGATCATGCCGTTCCAGCCAAGCGCGCCGGAATGCACGTGCCCGATCGTCCAGTCGGTGTAGTGCGACAGCGAGTTGACGGCACGGATCGACATCATCGGCCCCTCGAAGGTCGACATGCCGTAAAAGCCCACCGAGATCACCATCATGCGGATCACCGGGTCGGTGCGCAGCTTGTCCCACGCGCCCGACAGCGTCATCAGGCCGTTGATCATGCCGCCCCAGCTGGGCATCCAGAGCACGACCGAGAACACCATCCCCAGCGTCGAGGCCCAGTCGGGCAGCGCGGTGTAGTGCAGGTGGTGCGGGCCGGCCCAGATGTAGATGAAGATCAGCGCCCAGAAGTGCACGATCGACAGCTTGTAGCTGAAAACCGGCCTCTCGGCCTGTTTCGGCACGAAGTAATACATCATGCCGAGGAACCCGGCCGTCAGGAAGAAGCCCACGGCGTTGTGGCCGTACCACCACTGTGTCATCGCGTCCTGAACACCCGAGAAGACCTGCACGGATTTGGAGCCGAAGATGCTGACCGGGACGGACAGGTTGTTGACGATGTGCAGCATCGCAACGGTGATGATGAAGCTCAGGTAGAACCAGTTGGCCACGTAGATGTGGGGCTCCCTCCGCTTCACGATGGTTCCGACGAAAACGGCGAAATAGGCCACCCACACGATGGTCAGCCACCAGTCGACGTACCACTCCGGCTCGGCGTATTCCTTGGACTGGGTCGCGCCGAGGATGTAGCCGGCCGCCGCCAGCACGATCACCAGCTGGTAGCCCCAGAACACGAACCAGGCGAGGTTACCGCCCCAGAGCCGGGCGGCGCTGGTCCGCTGCACCACGTAGAACGATGTCGCGATCAGGGCGTTGCCGCCAAAGGCGAAAATCACCGCGCTGGTGTGCAGGGGGCGCAGACGGCCGAAGTTCATGTAACCCTGGGCCCATTCGAAGTTCAGCTGCGGAAACGCCAGCTGGAACGCGATGAACGTCCCGGCCAGAAAGCCGACCACCCCCCAAAGCGCGGTCGCGATCACGCCCGCACGGATGACGCCGTCCATGTACTCGCCGGAAAGGTCGACCTTGGTGACCGGTTCATCGGTGTTCCGCAAGACCCAGATGAAAAGCCCGCCGGCCGCCAGCGCCACGGTAAGCGCGTTGACCAGATAGGCAAGGTCGCGCGCGTAGTTGGCAGCGATCAGTGCCAGCAGCACGATCACCCCAAGCACGACCAGCTTGATGTAGTTCGCCATTTTCATGTCCCTTTGTCTAACACCGCACAATCCGGGAATCGGAACGCGCGGCCGCGTTCAGACTGCCCCCCTAATGCGCGCCCGGGGCCGAGGATACTTTGATCTGTATCAATGAAAATCCCTGTTCCGTTTCTGCGACCGGCTTGAGACAAGTTGACACGCATCAAGGCGCGCCTGCATGGCTGGCCATAGCGTGACACCGCAATTGCTCGACGGAGGAAGGACCCGCGATGCCTTATAACTGCTTGTTTTCTGTTCTCACGGACGAGGACCTCGTCGACGAGACCCTCGACCACGCAGTGGCGATGGCCACAGCGCACGAGGCTCATCTCGACGTCTTGTGCCTTGGTGTCGACCGCAGCCAGACGGGCTACTACTACGCCGGCGCCAGTGCCGTCGTGCTGCAGGAGACGATCACGCGCGCCCAGCAGGATGCAGAGCATATCGAGGGCAAGGTCCGGGCGCGGCTGGAGCGCGAAAACATGCTGTGGGCCACGGAAAAGGGCGTTTCGCAGTTGGCCGATATCGGCCGTCACATCGCACAGCGGGCGCGTTTTTCCGATCTGGCCATTCTGCCACAGCCCTATGGCGAGGGGCGCGGCGCCGAACTCGAGCCCGCCACCGAGGCGGTTCTCTTCGAGGGTCATGTCCCGGCCATGGTGGTCCCGTCGGGTGTCGAGCCATGCCCGAGGCCCAAGCGCATCCTGATCGGATGGAACGAAAGCGTCGAGGCGCTTTCGGCGGTACGCGCCGCCATGCCGTTCCTGCAGGCGGCCGACGAGGTGCATGTCGCCGTGATAGACCCGCCCGCGCACGGCCCCACGCGCTCCGACCCGGGCGGGCAGCTTTCGCAGTTTCTCTCGCGCCACGGGGTCAGGGTGGAAATCGACGTTCTGTCAAAGACCATGCCGCGCGTCTCCGACGTTCTGTCGCGCCATGCCAACGACATGAAATGCGATCTCATGGTGATGGGCGCCTACGGGCATTCCCGCTTCCGCGAGGCGATCTTCGGCGGCGCCACGCGCTCCACGCTGGAGGATGCGACGCTGCCGGTTTTCATGGCACACTGACCAGACCGCCCCGGCCCCGCCCGGCGCGGGTCACCGGGGCGTCCGCCGCCACGGGCGGGCACAGCGGGTTTCACGGGCTGTCGAAAATTGGAGGGCGTCGGGAGGAAAGGCCGGTCAGGCCAGCATACCGCCATCGCTATCGTCACCCGCCTCTTCCATGAGGCGATTGAAATCCGGCACAGTGACGTGCCGTTTCCCCTGGAGTTCGATGACTCCGTCCTTTCGCAGTGCGGATATCTGGCGGCTCACCGTCTCCAGCGTCAGGCCAAGATAATCCGCCATCGCCTCGCGCGTCAGCGGCAGGTCGAAAACCATGGGCGCGCCACTGACCATGTTGAGCGTGGCATCCCGGCGGGCGATGATCGACAGGAGAGAGGCGATTTTCTCGCGGGCCGTCTTGCGGCCCAGCACCAGCATCCATTCCCGCGCCGCGTCCAGTTCGTCCAGCGTCATTTCCAGCAGACGCTGCGCGATGTGCGGCGTGGTGGTCATCAACTCCTCGAAGGGTTTGCGCCGGAAACAGCACATCACCATGTCCGAGGTCGCCACCACGTCGTAGGCGGCCGTCTCGCGCCCCGGCCGGCCCACGAAATCACTTGGCAACAACAGCCCCACCATCTGGGTGCGCCCGTCCTCCATCGCCTGGCTGAGCGTCGCGATACCAGAGACCACCGAGCCCACGAAATCCATCTGGTCGCCGGCCCATATCACCGTCTGACCAGCCTCGAAGTTGCGATAGTACTTGATCTGGTCAAGGCGCTCCAGCTCGTCCGACTCGCACCGCGCACATACAGCGCGGTGCCGGATCGGGCAGTTGCCGCAATCCTTGGGGATCTGCTTGGTCGTTTCTTTCAGCATGGCCGCGCTTACCTGAATTTCCTTAAGGGCTGTCGCACTTGATCCAAATCAAGGATGCCCGCAAGAGCCAATTCGTATGGTATTCTCATGATCAAGGATTCTCAACTGGGCAGATTGGGGCTTTTCGACGCAAAGGTGCCCCGGTACACCAGCTACCCGACCGCGCCGCACTTCAGCCGTGACGTCGGGTCTGACAATTTCTCGCGCTGGATCCGGAGCATCGCCCCGGGCGCCGAGATATCGCTTTACGTCCACGTGCCTTTCTGTCGGCGCCTTTGCTGGTTCTGCGCCTGCCGGACGCAGGGCACGCAATCAGAGCGCCCGGTTCGGGCCTATCTGGACGTGCTCAAATCCGAAATTGCCCTGCTCAAGGACCACCTGCCCGAGGGCGTTCGCCTTTCGCGGCTGCACTGGGGCGGCGGCACGCCCACATTGCTCAGCCCCGGCATGATGGAGGAATTGGCCGGGGCGCTGCGGGATGTCGCGCCATTCACCGCGCGCACGGAATTCTCCGTCGAGATCGACCCCAACGAGATCGACGGCGAGAGGCTGGATGCGCTGGCCCGCTCGGGAATGAACCGGGCCTCTATCGGCGTGCAGGATTTCGATCCGCACATCCAGTCCACCATCGGGCGGATCCAGGGCTACGAGATCACCCGCGATGCCGTGGACGAAATCCGCGCCCGCGGCGTGCACAGCCTGAATGCCGACATTCTCTACGGGCTACCGCACCAGTCCAACGCCCGAATCACTGAAAGCGTTCAGAAGCTGCTTTCCCTCTACCCCGACCGGGTTGCTCTCTACGGATACGCGCATGTGCCATGGATGGCAAAGCGCCAGCAGATGATCCCGTCGGATGCCCTGCCCACGCCGCGCGAAAGGCTGGCGCTGTTCGATACCGCGAGCCGGCTGTTCTTGTGGGACAAGTACGAGGAAATCGGCATAGACCATTTCGCCACGCAGGAAGACGGCCTGACCAAGGCCAAGAAAACCGGCAATCTCAGGCGCAACTTCCAAGGCTATACGGATGACACCGCCGAGGTGCTCATCGGGCTGGGCGCGTCATCGATCTCACGCTTTCCGCAAGGCTATGCCCAGAACGCGCCCGCCACCGGCGCCCATACCGCGGCCATCCGCGCCGGGCGCTTTTCCACCACGCGCGGCCATGTCTTTGCCGGCGACGACCTGATGCGCAGCCGGATGATCGAACAGCTCATGTGCGAATTCCGCGTCGACGCCGGCGACATCGCGGCGCGTTTCGACATCGGCAGGGACGAGGTGATGCAGATGCTGCGCCGGACGGCAAGTGCGTTCGAAGGCACGCTGGAGATTTCCGAGCAAGGGCTCTCGGTCCCGCGGGAGGCCCGGCCGCTGACCCGGATGATCGCGCGTAGCCTCGACGCCTACGAACTCGACCAGAACGGGCACAGCTCGGCGATCTGAGCCTGCCCGCGGCGATCTGCCCACGGAAGGCAGGTGCACAGCGCGGGTGGACCGCCCTTGTGATCGAGGTCAGGCTGTCACTTCCAGTGCGGCGTGCAGCAGCGTTCGCGCATAATCGGTGCGCGGTCGCTCGAAAACTTCTTCCGCGCTGCCGTATTCTACGATATCGCCGTCCTTCATCACCGCCACCTCGTGGCTCATCGCCCTGACCACGGCGAGGTCATGACTGATGAACAGATAGGCCAGCCCGTATTTCGTCTGGAGACGCCGTAGAAGATGCACGATCTGCACCTGCACCGTCATGTCCAGCGCGCTGGTCGGTTCGTCCAGAACGACCATCTTGGGCCGCAGGATCATCGCGCGGGCAATGGCGATGCGCTGGCGCTGTCCGCCCGAGAACTCGTGGGGGTAACGATCCATCGCGGCGGGATCGAGATCGACCTCCTCCATCACCTCCGCGACAAGATCGCGGACAGGCCTGCCATCAGGATTGCCGTGCACGCCGATACCTTCCGAGATGATCTGTTCACAGGTCATGCGGGGGCTGAGGCTGCCGAACGGGTCCTGAAAGACGATCTGCATGTCGGCCCGGCGCCGCCGGAGGCGGCGCGTGGACCAGCCATGGACATCCTCGCCATCGAACATGATCCGCCCCTCGGAACCGGTCAGACGCATGATCGCAAGCGCCAGCGTCGTCTTGCCCGAACCGCTTTCGCCGACGATGCCCAGTGTCTCGCCCGCCCGCACGGTCACGGTGGCATCGTTCACCGCCTTCACGTGTCCGACAGTGCGTTTGAGAAAGCCGCGCTGGATCGGGAACCAGACGCGCAGCCCCTCGGTCTGCACCAATGGGCGCGCGCCCTTGGTAACGGGGTCCGGTTCGCCGGACGGGCGGGCGCCCAGCAATCTGCGCGTGTACGAGTGCCGCGGGTTGGCAAAGATCTCGGCGGTCGCGCCGGACTCGACGATCTCGCCGTCCTTCATCACGCAGACCCTGTCGGCGATCCGCTCCACCACGCCGAGGTCATGGGTGATGAACAACAAGCTCATCCCCTCCTCCCGCTTGATGCGCGCCAAGAGTTCCAGGATCTGCGCCTGGATCGTCACGTCGAGCGCGGTGGTCGGCTCGTCGGCGATAAGGATATCGGGTTCGTTGGCCAGCGCCATGGCGATCATCACCCGTTGCCGCTGCCCGCCGGAAAGCTGGTGTGGGTAGTCCTTCAGCCGGCTTTCGGGATCGCGGATGCCGACAAGTTCCAGAAGCTCCACGATGCGGGCATGCGCCGCGCCGCCCGTCAGGCCCTGGTGGAGCTCTATGCTCTCGCGGATCTGCTTTTCCAGCGTGTGCAGGGGATTGAGGCTTGTCATCGGCTCCTGGAAGATAAAGCTGATGTCGTTGCCGCGCACGTCCCGCAGTCGCCGGTCCGAGGCGCCGATCATCTCCTGCCCGTCATATGTCACGCTGCCGCGCACCTCTGCCGCGGGGCCTAGCAACGAAACCGTCGAGAGTGCGGTGACCGACTTGCCCGAGCCGCTCTCTCCGACGAGGGCCACCGTCTCGCCCCGCCCCACCGTGAAAGACACGCCCTTGACGGCCTGCATGGTCTGGCCGTCCTGGTGAAAGCTCACCGAAAGGTCACGAACGTCGAGCAATGGTCCGGTCATGAAGGTGCCCCCTCCGGGCCGCGGGCCGCCACGTGCAGCGGCAGGGCCGTTTCACCGCGCGGCGACAGGCGGATGCACATCCTCATTGGAACGTCTTCCTGGGGTCGAAGGCGTCGCGCACCCCCTCGAATATGAAGACGAGCAACGACAGCATGATGGCGAAAGCGAAGAACGCGGTGAAGGCCAGCCAAGGCGCCTGCAGGTTCTGCTTGGCCTGCAGCGTCAATTCCCCCAGCGACGGGGACGAGGACGGCAGGCCGAATCCGAGGAAATCCAGCGCCGCGAGCGTGCCGATGGTGCCGGTGACGATGAATGGCAGCAGGGTCAGCGTCGCCACCATGGCATTGGGCAGCATGTGGCGGAACATGATCGTGATATTGCCCACCCCGAGCGCCTTGGCCGCGCGCACGTATTCGAGGTTGCGCGCGCGCAGGAACTCCGCGCGCACCACGCCCACCAGCGCCATCCAGCCAAAGAACACCATGATCAGGACAAGCAGCCAGAAACTGCGTGGCAGGATCGCGAAGAGAATGATGATGACGTAGAGTTGCGGCGTGGCCGACCAGATCTCGATGATGCGCTGAAAGATCAGGTCGGTCTTGCCGCCGAAGTATCCCTGTACCGCCCCCGCGAATATGCCGATGGCGCTGGACAGGAAGGTGACGATCAGCGTGAACATGACCGACAGGCGGAACCCGTAGATGACGCGCGCCAGCACGTCGCGCTTGGTTCCGTCCGTGCCCAGCCAGTTCTGCTCGTTTGGCGGCAGCGGCGCCGCCCCGGGGCGGTCCACCGGCGTGTCGTAGCTGTAGGGGATCAAGGGCCAGAGCGTCCAACCCGTCTGAACCGCCTCCCCGTTGACCATCCCGTCCTGAGCATCCGCGATGATGCCTGCGGGGTCGTCGAAACACGCGTCGAGCCCGCCCGAGACGATCAGGCACTCCACTTCGGGATCGCGGTAGGGCGCCTCGGTCGGGAACACCCCGCCGAATTCCGTTTCCGGATAGAACCTCAGGATCGGCGTGTAGAACTCGCCGCGATACTGTACGAGGATGGGCTTGTCATTGGCCACGAACTCGGCCGGCAAGGCGACGAGGAACAATATGGAAAAAACGATGAGCGACCAATAGGCGCGCTTGTTGCGCTTGAAATTGCGCCAGCGGCGGCGGTTGAGCGGCGACAGTTTCACGCGCTCAGCCCTCCCGCGTCTCGAAGTCGATCCGCGGATCGACCAGCACGTAACAGATGTCGGATATGATGTTCACGACCAGCCCGATGAGACCGAACAGGAACAAGGTGCCGAACATGACCGGGTAGTCGCGGCTCAGCGCCGCCTCGAACCCCAGCCGCCCCAGACCGTCGAGCGAGAAAATCGTCTCGATCAGCAGCGAGCCGCCGAAGAAGACCCCGATGAATACGGCAGGAAACCCGGCGATCACGATCAGCATGGCGTTGCGGAAGACATGGCCATAGAGCACGCGCCGCTCGGACAGGCCCTTGGCGCGGGCTGTCATCACGTAGTGTTTCTTGATCTCGTCAAGAAACGAGTTCTTGGTCAGCAGCGTCAGCGTGGCAAAGGCCGAGATCGTCGAGGCCGTCACCGGCAGCGTGATGTGCCAAAGATAGTCGAGGATCTTGCCCATGACGCTGAGCTCGGCGAAGTTGTCCGAGGTGAGACCCCGCAAAGGGAAGATCTGCCAGTAGCTTCCCCCGGCGAAGAGCACCACCAGCATCACCGCGAAAAGGAAGCCGGGAATCGCGTAGGCGGCGATGATCACGCCGCTCGTCCAGCTGTCGAACCGCGTGCCGTCGTTCACCGCCTTGCGGATGCCCAACGGGATCGAGACCAGATAGGCGATCAGCGTCGACCAGAGGCCAAGTGTGATGCTGACCGGCATCTTTTCCAGCACCAGATCGGTCACGCTGATCGAGCGGAAATAGCTCTCGCCGAAGTCGAAGCGCATGTAGTTCCACATCATGTCGACAAACCGCTGCAGCGGCGGCTTGTCGAGCCCGTATTGCGCCTTCAGCTCCTCGATGAACTCCGGCGGCAGGCCGCGCGCGCCGGCATACCCCTCGCCTTCACCTTCCTGCAGCGTCGCGTCCTCCGCCCCGCCGGCGAACCCCCCGAAAACATCTCCCTCGCCCTGCATCTGGGCGATCACCTGCTCGACGGGCCCGCCCGGCACGAACTGCACCAGCACGAAGTTGATGACCATGATCCCGAACAGCGTCGGGAGGATCAGAAGCAACCTGCGCAGGATGTAGGCGCCCACCTCAGACGCCTCCCCGCGACGCTGCTGCAGCCGTGATCCGGGCGCGCCGGGCCGCTTCATGAAGGGCAGGCACCGACATTACGGCAACGCCCCCTCGGATTCCAGCTGTGCTGCCTTGTCCGCGTCGTACCACCAGAAATCAAGCGTCCCGAGCGCGTAGGGCGGGATAGGATCGGGATGGTCGTACATGTCCCAGTACGCCACCCAGTGATCGGGCTTGTAGCCGTCGGGAATGACGATGAATTCGTGACGCAGCGCGCGATCCAGCGCACGGATCGTCATATCCTCTTCCTCCTGGCTTTCGGTCATCAGGGACTCCTCGATGATCCGGTCCACCAGCGGGCTGGCCAGCCCGGCGGGATTGAACAGGCTGAATTCGGCCGCTTCCGAACCGAAGCGTTGCGCCAGCCCGGTGCCGGTGCCCATCAGCGCGGGATATCCATCGAAGACAAGGTCGTAATCCCGATCGCGCTCGCGTTGCGAATACTGGGCGGAGTCGACCGCCTCCAGCCGGGCATCGACCCCCATCGCCTTGAGGTTGGAAATGAAATTCGTCGCGATCGCGCGGTTGGTGGGCGACCCCGAAGCGTTGAAGAGAAAGTCGAGACGCAGGGGCGCGCCATCCTCGTTCCGCAGCATCCCGCCATCACCCACCTGCCAGCCGGCCTCGGCAAACAGTCTGAGCGCCTTTCGCAAGTTGTCGCGCGTGGTCAGGCGATCCGGGTCGGAGCTGTGCGGCACCCAAGGCTCCTCGGTGAAGATCTCCTCGGGCACCACATCGCCAAGGGACTCAAGGAACGCAAGTTCATCCCCCTGTGGCAGGCCGGTGGCCTCCAGATGCGTGCCAGTGGAGTAGGAGCGCTGCTGCTCGAACAATCCGCTGAACAGAGACTGGTTGGTCCACTCGAAATTGAAGGCGAGCGCGACCGCCTCGCGCACGCGCTTGTCCTTCAACGGCGGGGAACCGAGGTTGAAAACGATGCCCGTCATGTCCGGCGGCATCCCGTCGGGAATGGTGTACTTGACCGTGTGCCCCTGCTCCATGGCCGGGAAATCATAGCCTGTCGCCCAGACCTTTGGGTCCGCCTCCGTGCGATAGGTCACCTCGCCGGCCGTGAACGCCTCGAAGGCCCCGGTGGTGTCGGCGAAGTATTCCAGCCGGATGGTATCGAAGTTGTGCCGCCCCTTGTTGATGGGCAGATGCCAGCCCCAGTAATCGGGATTGCGCTTGAACACGACGCGGCGGTTCACGTCCACATCGTGCACCACGTAAGGCCCCGATCCCGGCGGCGTCTCAAGCCGCCCCTCGTCGAGGCCCGCGCCCGTTTCCTCGAACCACTTGCGCGACCACACGGGCACCGTGCCCACCTGATCGATGAGCGACCGCCGCGAAATGCCGTCGGCAAAGTAGAACTTGATCGTGTGATCGTCGATCACCTCGGCCCTGGGAATGCGTTCGCGCACGGCGTCGGCATAGGATTTCAGCCCCTCGTCAAGCAGCAGGTTATGGCTGAACAGCACGTCATGGGCCGTCACCGGCGTGCCGTCTGAAAAACGCGCCTCGGGCCGCATGTGAAAAATCACCCAAGACTTGTCCTCGGGGTATTCAACCGTGTGTGCCAGCAAACCGTACAGTTCGCCATAGCTGTCGGCCGGCAGGCTGCCCCCGCCGGCAAGCACGGTGCCAAGCAGGCTCTCGTACATCACCGAGGACAATGCCGAGGCCCGTCCCTTGCGCGTGTAGGGATTCATCGAGTCGAAACTGCCGGCAAGCGCGATAGAAATCTCGCCGCCTTTCGGCGCATCGGGATTGACGTAGTCGAAATGCTCGAAATCCGCAGGATATTTCAGGTCGCCGAAATAGGAATATCCGTGGCTTTTTATGATCTGATCCTGCGCGTCCTGCGCGTCAGCCCCGCCGGCGCCGAGCGCGGCAATCCAGAGCCCCGCAAGCGCGCCGATCGCCATCGCGGCCGGTCTTGCAGGACATGCCGTGCCATTCCGGCTCTTGCGTCGGATCATGCTCATGGTCCTCCTGTTGATCCCGGATCGAACGCCCCGGCGTTTTGCCGCAAGGCTAAAGGAGGGCATCGCCGGTGTTCAAGCGCAGATGCCATCCCCGCGATCAAATATGGTGCATGAAACAGCAAAGGCCACCGTCCGATAGCGGACGGTGGCCTTGAGCATCGGGATCAACCGGGCAGGTCAGTTCGACAGGCTCTTGAGATAGGCGATCACCGCGGCGCGGTCCTCTTCATCCCGCACGCCGGGATAGGACATCCTGTTGCCGGGGGCGAAGCCGCGGGGATCTTCCAGCCACGCGTTCATCCGGTCAACCGTCCATTCCCCGCCGAGTTCCATGAGCGCGTCGGAATAGCGGAAGCTGTCCACGGCGGCGACCTCGCGCCCGATCACGTCCACGAGGTGGGGCCCGACGCGGTTCTGTTCCTTGTCGGCGACGTGGCAGGCCTGGCATTGGCGGTAGACCTTCTTGCCGTCTGCCGGGTCCGCGGCCGCGACCATGGCGGCGAAACCGCTTTCTTCCCCGGCTGCCGCGTCCGCAGTCTCTTGGCTCGCCTCGCCCGAGCTGTCCGTCTCCGCGGCCGCGGTATCCGCTGCATCCGTTTCGGCGGTTTCGCTCATGTCGCCGGCCGCGTCGTCGGTCACATCCTCGGCGACCGCCTCGGCTTCGGGCGTCGGCTCGACCTCCTCGGCGTCAGGCGCTTCGGCCGTCACTTCCTCGGCCGGCTCGTCGGCCATCGCGCTTTCCTCGGCGGCGTCCTCGGTCATCTCCGTGGCCGCGGCATCCTCTTGGGCAGCGTCATCCCCGGCCGCATCGCCGGCGCCGGACACCTCGATCTCGTAGGTGTCACCGTCGGTCTGGTCCAGATAGGCGATCACGTTGGCGCGGTCCTCGACGTCATCCAGCCCGGCGAACCCCATGGTGGTCCCCGGCGCATACTCGGCCGGGTTCTCGAGGAACGCGTCCAGCTCTCGCGGGGTCCAGACATCGGCGACCGCCGACAGGCTGCCGGAATAGGCGAATCCCTCGGCCGTGCCGACATCGCGGCCAACGACGCCGTACAGATAGGGGCCCGCGCCGTTTGCGCCTTCCTCGAGCTGGTGGCAGGCCCGGCACTTGTTGAACACGCGCTCACCCTTGCCGGGGTCAGCATCGACGAAAAGCTGGGCAAAGCTCGGGCCGGTTTCTTCCTCGGCGGGTTGTTCCTCTTCCTCGCCAGTGTCGATGACATAGGCCTGATCGTGGCCCTTACCGTGGCCGCCGCCGGTGTGATAGATCAGCTCCGCGGCCCATTGGCCCAGCAGGAAGAAAAGCAGTGCGCCGCAAAAGCCTCCGACGACCTTGGTAAGTGTCATTGTATCGAACATAGGCCTGTTTCCCTTGATCCGTCTCGCGCGGTATCTATCCGCTTCCACTACGCTGGCGCAAGGTGTAGTTTGCGCGACCAAACGACCAACCCCCGGCCACCGGGACGCAGGGACACAAACCGGAGCGACATGACCAGACGCATTGCCTTCCAGGGCGAGCCGGGCGCCTATTCCCATCAAGCCTGCCGCGAAACCTATCCCGACATGGAAGCGATGCCGTGCCGCACCTTCGAGGACGCGATCGAGGCCGTCCGTTCGGGCGAGGCGGCGCTGGCCATGCTACCGGTGGAGAACTCGATCTTCGGCCGCGTGGCCGACATTCACCACCTTCTTCCCCGGTCTGGCCTCTACATCGTGGCCGAGGCGTTCGTCCGGGTGCGGATCAACCTGCTCGCCCTGCCCGGCACGGGGCTGAACCAGATCACGCACGCCATGAGCCATACCATGCTGCTTGGCCAGTGCCGTAAATTCCTCGGCCGGCACGGCATCCACCGCGTGACCGGTGCGGACACCGCCGGTTCCGCCCGCCAGGTGGCCGAGGACGGCAACCCCCATGTCGCCGCGCTGGCCAGCGCGCTGGCCGGAGAGGTCTACGGTCTCGATGTGCTGGCGCGGGACATCGAAGACGAGGGCAACAACACCACGCGGTTTCTGGTGATGTCGGCCGCGCCCGACTGGAGCCGCAGGGGCGAGGACGGGATGATGACCACCTTCGTGTTCCAGGTGCGCAACATTCCCGCGGCCCTCTACAAGGCAATGGGCGGGTTTGCCACCAACGGGGTCAACATGACCAAGCTTGAAAGCTACATGCTCGGCGGCTCGTTCCATGCCACGCAGTTCTACGCCGACATCGAGGGGCATCCAGAGGACCCCGCCGTTCAGCGCGCGCTGGACGAGCTGGACTATTTCACCTCCGAGATCACCATGCTCGGGGTCTATCCCGCCGATCCCAAGCGGCACTGAACCACCGATTCTGTTTCAAAGCCGCATATGCGGTGGTTCAAAGGTTACGCCCCTCACACGCATATGTGAGCGGCCGATCACGCCGTGACTGGCTCATGTGTTTGAATTAAATATATTTTTTCAGCATCGCCACACGCGCCAGTCGCTTTCCCGTGAGCAGTTTGTACGCTTCCGATCACGGCGCCGCGCCGTGGCGACCACGGACAGTCACAGCGCCGCGAGAGCCATTGTTCGAGCCCCCCAAACAGCCGATCTTTGCACCATCAACGCCGGCATCGCCGCCGGCCAAGTTCGAACCCAGACCTCGAAAGGAGGACACCATGAAGACCCTTGGCATCATCAAGATCGCAACCGCAGCCGCCATTCCCGCTCTTGCCGCCTTCGCCACCCTCGGCCCGGTGGCGCCGTTGACCGTCGCGGAACTGAGCGCGCAGGAACGCGGCATCGACATCGCAGAGCTGAGTGAGCAGGAACGCGGCGTCGACATCGCCGAGCTGAGCGAGCAGGAGCGCGGCGTCGACATCGCAGAGCTGAGCGAGCAGGAGCGCGGCATCGACATCGCAGAGCTGAGTGAGCAGGAACGCGGCGTCGACATCGCCGAGCTGAGTGAGCAGGAACGCGGCGTCGACATCGCCGAGCTGAGCGAGCAGGAGCGCGGCATCGACATCGCAGAGCTGAGTGAGCAGGAACGCGGCGTCGACATCGCCGAGCTGAGCGAGCAGGAGCGCGGCGTCGACATCGCAGAGCTGAGCGAGCAGGAGCGCGGCACCGACATCGCATGAGACCGGCCAGAGCCAAGCCACCGCTCCGGCCCCGTCCAGTCATGGGCGGGGCCGATCGCTTTTCACCTCAGTCGCGCCAGATCGGGTTCGACCACGCCATCCGCCCGGCCGCGTCCATCGCCGTCACCCTGATCCAAGGACTGTTTGCGAACGGTGCCAGCCCCAGGCGCGCCTCGGTCATCGCCGGGGATTTCCGGCACTGCGCCGCGCTGGCATGGCCTTGCACGATCACACGCTCCACCGAAGAACTCTCCACGACGATCTGATCTCCGTCGAATCGTATGTCCCGCAGTTCCGGTCCCTGGGTGGCATAGAACGCCCCGGCCTTGAGCGCCTCCAGCAACGGCCCCGGCGCATTTTCCTCAGCCTTGACCATGACCCAGCCTCCAAAGGCGTCGTCGCTTGCGAAATGGGCGTCGTCGGTCGCGACCAGCGACAGTTTCCGGCCGGCCGACAGCATCAGTTCAGCCGTGTGGAAACCGTCGCCGCGCGCGGCGTCGACCGCGCAGCCATGATTGTATATCTCCACGGCATGCGCCGCGTCGAGCGACATCGCGTCGTCGAGCGTCAGGCCCGACCAATGCGGATGGGCAACCGCGACGAAGGCACCGGCGTCGCGCGCCCGCCTGGCAATGTCAGGCCCGCTTTCCTGCCCGTCCGCCGGGGCGAAATCCGGCGCGTTGGCCGGTGCAAAATCCGCTGGCAGCCCCACTGCGAGGATGTGCCAGATATCGCCGTTCAAAAGCGGGCCCGAATGCAGTTCGGCCCCCAGCAGAGTGGTGAAATTTCCGGTGCGATACGGAGTCGTGTCTGCCACCGGATACCCGAAGAGCCCCACGAAATGGTCCGTCAGGGCGATGAAATCATAGCCCGCCGCCCGGTATCGGCGGCACACCTCGTCCGGCGTCAGCCGTCCGTCCGAAAGCGTGGAGTGCGTATGCAGGTTGCCGCGGTAGAACCGCCCCGGCGCGGTAAAAGCCGATGTCATGTCACCTCCGGTCCGTCACCACCGCCCCTAGCGTCGGAATGTAACGGTTTTGCATCGCATGCCTTTCCTTCCGGATCGCACGGCCCGGCCCGGGTCAAGCCTCGTGGCGGTAGCGTCTCTCGATTTCGGCGGCGTAGGTGGCCATGCGGGCCTTCGCGCGGCTGTTGACCGTCTTGCGGGCCAGCTTCACCGATTGCAGCATCAGCTTGCCGGTCAGGGTCTCAGCCTTGGCCGTGACATCCATCCTCACCCTCGTGCTGTTGCGCGACAACGCCACGAGTTCCAGCGTCATCCGGCCGCTCAGCGACGGGGAGCGATAGTCGAACGACATGCCGTTGGGCGGATCGTATTCCACAAGCTCCAGCCGCAGCTCCCGCGTCTTGCCACGAAACTCGAAACTGACATCCCACGCCATGCCCGGCCCCGTCCGCGTGAGTTTGTCGATGCGCTGCACTTCGGCCCCCCGACGCATCGCCGCACGCTCGATCGCGTTGAAATCGGCCATCTGGGAGAAAACGAAATCGCTCGGCGCCTCGACATCGACGGTCCTGCAAAATTCCATGATCCAGCCCCTGCTTGCCGGTAACGCCTGCCATCACATGCGCCCCGCGATCGTGGCGCGCGGGACCTTGGCGGTATTGTCACGTCAATCCAGCGTGTCCGCAAGCCAGTTGCGCAACAAAAAATGCGCGATCGCCCCTTCCCGGGCCGGCATCAGCGTCGGATGCTGCCCGGCAAAGGTCTGCATGACCTCCTCGCGGCTGACCCAGACGGCATCCTCGATCTCGCCGGGATCGATCCGGATATCGTCGTCAACCGCCTCGCCATGGCAGCCGATCATCAGCGACGAGGGAAACGCCCAGGGCTGGCTGGCCAGATATTCGACACGGCCCACGCGAATGGACGATTCCTCGAAAACTTCGCGGCGCACGGCCGCCTCGACCGTTTCGCCCGGCTCGACAAAGCCCGCGAGGCAAGAATAGAACCCGTCCGGCCAGCCGTGCGAGCGCCCCAGCAGGGCGCGGTTGCCGCGCGTGATGAGCATGATGACCACGGGATCCGTGCGGGGGAAATGCTGTCCCCCGCACGCGTCACAGCTACGCTGCCAGCCGGATTGCACCATTCGGCTTTCGCTGCCGCATCGCGCACAGAAACGGTGACTGCGGTGCCAGCCCAGCAAGGCCTTGGCCGTGGCCGCCAGCTCTGCATCGCGGGGATCGAGACGGCTCATGACACGCCGAAGATCGGCGAACAGAAAATCTCGGGGCATCTCCGGATGCATCTGCTCACTGGTATCGGCGAACCTGTCCAGCTCTGCCTCGTCCAGCCCGTCGGGCCGCCAGCCCGATATGTCGTGGGCAAAGACGAGTGTTTCCGTATCCTCACGCCCCAAGAGCACGGGCGGGAGGTCGGCCTCGGCCAGCACCGCATGATCCATCGGCAACCGCGCGAGCCGGTCGCGCCCGGGCGCAACCAGCAGCGGCTTGCCCCGCCACAGCAGAACCGTTCGGGCCTGCCGCGAGTCAATACACGCAGCCAGCGCCGCGTCAGCGCCGCGCAGCTCCGCGGCCCGGTCGAGGTTCGAGCCGCCGAATGTCACCGTTTCGGCATGTTCCATGACCTGTCCGCCTGCCACGTTCCCCGCCCGGCGACAAGGGCACAGGGCAGCATCGGCCACATGGCACAAAATCCCTTGCATGCACGAGGTGCGGGCATTTACAACCTATGAGTGTTTATATACGCTGCCGAACGGAATATCTAAGGTAACCGCATGATTTCTTGCAGCCCACACCGCGGCGATGCCGCGCGATGACCGGACGGATCCGATCGTCAGGATGGCACAGGTACGATGACGTCACCTTCCTCATTTTCTGCCAGTGCAAGGCTGCGCCTTTTGGCGACATCGGACATTCATGCCAGCGTCTTGCCGTTCGACTATGCCGCCAACCGCACCGCGGGTTGCTTCGGCCTGGCGCGCACCGCCAGCCTGATCGCGGAGGCCAGATCCGATGACAGGCCATGCCTGCTCTTCGATAACGGTGATTTCCTGCAGGGCACCCCGCTTGGCGACATCGACGGCACCGTTTCGCACGAAGGCGTCCACCCCGTCATCGCCGCGATGAATGCCCTTGGCTACGATGCCGTGTCGCTTGGCAATCACGAGTTCAACTTCGGGCTGGAGGCCCTGCACACCGCCCTTGCCGGCGCGGAATGGCCGGTCGTGTGCGCCAACGCGCTGACACGTCGCGGCCGAACGGCCGAAGAGGACGAGACGCTGTTTCCGCCATCGGTGCTGCTGGATCGCCGGGTCACGCTGGCGGACGGGTCGTGCCACCGGTTGCGGATCGGCGTTCTCGGCCTGTTGCCACCGCAATTCGTCGCGTGGGACCATTATCACCTGGGTGGCCGCCTGGCGGCACGCGACATGGTCGAAACAGCCGAGGCGCGCGTACCGATGCTGCGCCGCCAGGGGGCCGACATCGTCGTGCTGCTCGCGCATACGGGCCCCGCCCCCGGACCGGAACATGCCGACATGGAAAACGCTGCCCTCGCGCTTGCGCGGCGGCCGGGGATCGACGCGATCATCGCCGGCCACAGCCACGAGATCTTTCCGCGGCCGGGCGCAAGGGCAATGGGTACGGCGGATCACGATGCCGGCACATTCGACGGGGTTCCCGCCGTCATGCCGGGATACCGCGGCTCTCATCTCGGGGTGATCGACCTGTACCTTGCGCGGACCGGGTCCGGCTGGCGGGTGACCGGACACAACGCCGAGGTCCGCCCGGTCCGGTCCGGCGGGGACACGCCCCCCGCGCCACCGCTGCCCGCGGTCGTTGATCGGGTCAGTGCCCCTCATGCAGCGACGCTGGACCGGCTCGACACCCCGTACGGCCATACCCACCGCCCCATCCACAGCTACCTTTCCCGCGTCCGCAGCGACCGGGCGGTGCAACTGGTGGCGGAGGCCAAGCGCCGCGCCCTTCGGGCCATTCTGGCCGGTGGCCCTCATGCCGATCTGCCGGTGCTCGCCGCGACGGCCCCGTATCACACCGGCGGCCGTTCCGGCCCCGCCGCCTTTACCGACATCCCCGCCGGTCCGTTCACGCTACGCCACGCCACGGATCTGTGCCCTTTTCCGAACATGCTCTGCGCGGTGCGCCTGAGCGGGGCCGAGATCCTTGACTGGCTGGAACGCGCGGCATCCAGCTTCCACACAGTCGAGCCGGGCGCGCACGACCAGCCACTGTGCGATCCGGACTTTCCGGGGCACGCGGTCGACACCATCGCCGGTCTGAGCTACCGCATCGACCTGACGGCGCGACCGCTCTACACGCCGAAGGGCGAGCGTCGGGCCGATACGCGCGGGGCGCGTGGCCGCATCCGGCATCTTGGCCATCGTGGCCGCCCTGTCGACCCGGACGCGCAGTTCGCCATGGCGGTAACCAACTACCGCGCCTTCGGAGGCGGCCCGTATCCCGCCCTGCCCCCCGATCGACTGATCGTGACATGCAAGGGCTGGGTGCGCGATACGGTCACGGATTTCATTAGGCACGGTGGCTTGCGGACACTCGACGGCACGCCTGTCTGGTCGTTTCTGCCCGTGCCCGGCGCCAGCACGGTGATCGAAACAGGGCCGGGGATACGCGCCCATCGGGCGGAGATGGCCGTTTGCGGGCTGGAGCCGATCGGCCAGAACCCGGCGGGTTTCGTAGAACTGCGCATGCCGCTCGCCCATGCGCCTTGCGAATCCGCGATGTGACCACTATTTAAAGGTTCGAGAGGTTGGCGCGGGCAAGCGCCTCGCCAACCCGGTCAGGTCCGGAAGGAAGCAGCCGTAACGAGCCCCGCTTGGGTCGTTGTCCAACCTCTCACCCTTTCCCGGGCACGCGCCCGGGATTTCTCATTGCATCACCCGCGGCCTGATACCCGCCTATACCGCTCCCTGTCGCGCCCAATCCAGTTGATCGCCAGTTTCGACGGCGCATGGACGCACGGCCCGCAGGCGCTGCAGCGCCGGTTCCGCCGCCTCTCCGGACTCGATCATCAGTCTCAGCGCCGCCATCCCCGAACGTCCGCAGCCGCCCATGCAGTGGATCAGAACCCGCCCGCCGCCTTCCAGCGCGGCGAGCGCCGGCCGGCTGACGGCGCGCCAGTCCGCCTCCTGGCGAAACCCGGGGGCACCGAGATCGGGAACGGGGAAGGCAAACCACCGCGTCCCGCTGTTCTGGAGATCATTCCCCAGCCCCCCCGCCCCGGCCGCCGTCATCTCGGCCTCCGTGGCCAGCGTGACGACCAGCGCCGGCTTCCAGTCCTTCAGATGCGCGATATCCTCGGCATAATGCCCCCCGCGGCCCGGCATCGGCGAAATCCCGACGATCCCGCGCGCGACCGGAAGAGCGAACACGATGAATCCCGACAACGCCTATCGCCTCCGGCCTTCCCGGGCAAAGCTGGCCCGCGTGCAAACCATGCGGTCCTCCCATCCTTGACACGCGGGCCAAGCGTGGCCTCTCGCCGCCCCAAAAGCAAGCTGGACGCTCCTGTTGGCGGCCTTTAGGCTCGCGCCAGATGTCCGAATCCGGCAGGCCCCATGAACGACACGCCCTCCCAAGCCTATCAGGTTCTCGCCCGCAAATACCGGCCCGAAACCTTCGACGATCTCGTCGGCCAAGGGGCGATGGTGCGCACGCTCAAGAACGCCTTCAAGGCGGACCGGATCGCCCAAGCCTTCATCATGACGGGCATCCGCGGGACCGGCAAGACCACCACGGCGCGCATCATTGCCAAGGGCATGAATTGCGTCGGCACCGACGGCACGGGCGGACCGACGACAGAGCCTTGCGGCCGGTGCGAGCATTGCACCGCGATCATGGAAGGGCGCCATGTCGACGTGCTGGAAATGGACGCGGCCAGCCGCACCGGCGTGGGCGACATCCGCGAGATCATCGACAGCGTCGCCTACCGTGCCGCCTCGGCCCGCTACAAGATCTACATCATCGACGAGGTGCACATGCTCTCGACCAGCGCGTTCAACGCGCTGCTCAAGACGCTCGAGGAACCGCCCGAACACGTCAAGTTCATCTTCGCCACCACCGAGATCCGCAAGGTGCCGGTCACCGTGCTCTCGCGCTGCCAGCGCTTCGACCTGCGCCGCATCGACCCCGAAGAGATGATCGCCATGCTGCGCCGGATCGCCGATGCCGAGGATGCCCAGATCGCCGACGACGCGCTGGCGCTCATCACCCGTGCCGCCGAAGGCTCGGCGCGCGATGCGACCTCGCTGCTCGATCAGGCCATTTCCCACGGCGCGGGCGAAACCACCGCCGACCAGGTGCGCGCCATGCTGGGGCTGGCCGACCGGGGCCGCGTGCTCGACCTCTTCGACCTTATCATGAAAGGCGACGCCGCCGGCGCGCTCGGAGAGCTCTCAGGCCAGTACGCCGAAGGCGCCGATCCGATGGCCGTGCTGCGCGACCTGGCCGAGATCGCCCACTGGGTCAGCGTGGTCAAGATCACCCCCGAGGCTGCCGAGGACCCCACCATCGGCCCAGACGAGCGCGACCGCGGCCGCGCCATGGCAGAGGCGCTGCCGATGCGGGTGCTGACGCGGATGTGGCAGATGCTGTTGAAATCGCTCGAAGAAGTCGCCGCAGCACCGAACGCGATGATGGCAACCGAAATGGCGGTGATCCGCATGACGCACGTGGCTGACCTGCCGGCGCCGGAAGAGCTGGTGCGCAAGCTGCAGGAGTCGCCGCCCCCACCGCGGGGGCCGGGTGGCGGCGCGCCCGCCGGGCCGGGCACATCCACCGAAACCGGCGCACGGCCATCGACGCAGGACAGTGGCAGGGCCGCTATCGGCACATCGGGGCAGACCACGGCGCTCGCCCCGCAACAGGACGCGGCGGTTGCGCGCTTCCCCACGTTCGATCACGTGGTCGAGCTGATCCGCGCGAACCGCGACGCCACGCTGCAAATAGACGTGAAGCGCTACGTGCGGCTTGTCTCCTACAGGCCCGGCCGAATCGAGTTCGAGCCGGCGCCGGGTGCACCGTCGGATCTGCCGCAAAGGCTGGGATCCGCGCTACAAAGATGGACGGGCAACCGGTGGGCCGTCTCCGTCGTCTCGTCCGGCGGGGCACCGACTATCGACGAATCCGAGTCGGCGAAATTCGACGATCTCAAGGCGCAAGCGGCCGGTCACCCGCTGGTGCAGGCCGTTCTCGCCGCCTTCCCGGAAGCCGAGATCACGGAAATCCGCACGCCGGAAGAGCAGGAGGCCGCTGCCGAGGCGGAGGCGCTGCCAGAGGTGGACGAGGAATGGGATCCCTTCGAAGAGGACTGATCGCCGCGCTCTTGCCCGGCCCTGCGCTGGCCGGACCGGCATGTGACAGGCTCCGCCCGGGATGGGACGGCGAGCCCGTCAACACGTGGTCGGAGGCACTCGTCCTGTTCGGCTCTCCCGCCGCGCTGGTCCTGCTCGTGGCGACAATGCTTGTCCTGCGCCTGCGCAGCGCGTGGGGCGGCGTGGCAATCTGCGTCGGCTGGAGCGTGCTGCTCTCGTTCCATACCCATTTCAACCCGGCCGAGAGCCTGCGCCGCACCGCCGCGGCCGAGGGCTGCGTCGGCCCGGCGACCGGGTTCATCATCGCGGTCGCCGCGATCTGCGTGGCGACGGTCCTCTATACGGGCGCTCCCGCCCGCAAGGAATGACGGCATCCGGGCATACCGATGAAAGCGGTGGACACGGTCGGCGGACGCGGCCTACTGTGCAGCCATGATGGATATGAATGGACGCCGCTGGCATGACATGGGTGGCCAGCCAGCGGGCGCCGTGGACCGTGCCGAACACGACCACGCGCTGTGGGAAAAGCGCGTCGACGCGCTGCTGGTGCTCTGCGGCAAGAAGGGGCTCTTTACCGTCGACGGGCTGCGCCGGGCGCTGGAGGACATGGGCGAAGACGCCTTCGAGCGCATGAGCTACTATGAACGCTGGATCGCCGCGGTGAACCAGAACCTGGTGGAATCCGGCGTCTACACGCTGGAGGAACTTGGCCAGCGGATGGAAGATGTCGCCGCGCGCGGCGCGACCTATGGCGAGGCGCAGCGTGGCTGAACGCGTGCGCGTCAAGACGATGATGCCACCGGGCCATGTCCGCACGCCCGCCTATTTGCGCGGCAAGGTCGGGGTGATCGAACGCGAGCTCGGGTCCTCGCGCAACCCCGAACAACTCGCATATGGTCTGCCTGCCGAGATGCAGCGGCTTTACCGGGTGAGGTTCACCATGGCGGAACTCTGGGGCGCGGACGCGGAAGCCCCGGCAGACACGCTCGATGCCGAGATTTTCGGCCACTGGCTGGAGAGGGTTTGACGGATGCCGCACGACCATGACGGTATCAGCGCCTCGGGGCATCCATTCCGCCCCGACAACGACACGCCGCTGAGCTACTGGCAGCGGATGGAGATCGCCGTGCGCGAACTCCTCGTTGAAAAGGGGCAGATGACGGCAGGTGAAATCGCGGCCCAGATCGACGAGATGGACGCCCGCAGCCCGGCGCGGGGCGCCACCGTTGTCGCCCGCGCCTGGACGGACCCAGATTTCAGGGCGCTGCTGCTCGCGGATGCGCCAGCGGCCTGTCGTGCGGCCGGCGTGGACATCGGCCCGCTGCGGCTGATCGCGGTCGAGAACACCGATGACGTGCACAACCTCGTGGTCTGCACGCTCTGCTCGTGCTACCCGCGCGATCTGCTGGGCCTGCCCCCGGACTGGTACAAGACCCGCGCCTACCGCTCGCGCGCCGTGATCGAGCCGCGCGCCGTGCTGCGCGAATTCGGTGTCGATCTGCCCGATAATGTGCAGGTACGCGTGCACGACAGCACCGCCGACATGCGGTACATGGTGCTGCCGCTGCGCCCGGCGGGCACCGCCGGCATGAACGAGGCCGATCTGGCAGCACTGGTCACGCGCGACTCGATGATCGGAACCGGGCAGCCGCACCGGCCGTGACGGTCTTGCCGTTCGGCAGCCGGCGGCGTAAGGGGGCGGGGTAACCTGCCGCGTGCGACCCAGATGAGCGAGACCTCCAGCCAAGATCGCATTCCGATCACAGAGCGCCTGACCGGTGTTGCCCTGTTCCTTCCGGTCATCCTTTCGCGCGCCCTACCCTATCGCTGGCGCGTCCCGGTCGCCGGATGGCTGACGGCACGTATCCTCGCCCCGCTGGCCGGATACAGCCGCCGTGTCCGCGACAATCTTGCCCATGTGCGCCCGGACCTGCCCGCCGCGGAAGTTCGCAGGCTGATGGTGGCAGTGCCCGACAATGTCGGGCGCAGCATGATCGAGCTCTACTCGCCGGAATTCTTCGCCCGGATGCGCGATGCGCCCGCCCGGGGACCCGGGATCGACATCCTGCGGGCGGCACAGGCCGAAGGGCGTCCCGCCGTCATCGTCTCGGGGCATATCGCCAATTTCAACGCCGCGCGCCGCAGCCTCGTGGAGCAGGGGATCGATATCGCCTGTTTTTACCGGGCCATGTCGAACCGGCCGTTCAACGCCCATTACGTGCGGGCCATGGCCTCGGTGAGCGAGCCGATTTTCGAACAGAGCCGCGCCGGCGTCGCCCGGATGGTGCGCCATCTGCGCAAGGGCGGAACGGTGGCGATCATGAACGACCTGAACGCACATGACGGTCTGCCGCTGGACTTTTTCGGCAAGCCGGCGCTGACCTCGCTTTCGGCCGCGGAAATGGCACTGAAATACGATGCGCCGCTGGTGCCGGTCTGGGCGCGCCGGCTGGAGAACGGGCTGGATTTCGAGGTTATTCTCGAGGACGAGATCCCGCATACCGACCCGCTGACGATGACCCGAGAGTTCAATCGCCGCCTCGAAGCCATGGTGCGCGCGAACATGGACCAGTGGTTCTGGATTCACCGCCGGTGGAAGGACGGGGCCAACGTCGTCGGCCAGATGCGTGCCAAGCAACTCGAGGAGCTGGAACGCAAACTGGCGGGTGAAAGCTAAGGCCGGCGCCGGGGCGTGACCGGACGGACAGTTTTCACCGTCCCCTCGCGATCAAACCCATTTCGCCAGTGGCGGCAGGCTCATCAGAACGGCGTTCGCGTCGTGCCCGGTGGCGAGGCCGAACTTGGTTCCCCGGTCGTAGACGAGGTTGTACTCGGCGTAGAGACCGCGATGGACGAGCTGGGTATCCTTGTCCGCCTCGCTCCACGCCTGCACCCGGCGCTTTTCCACCAGCGGCACGAAGGCGGGCAGGAAGGCCCTGCCGATATCCTGCGTTAGCGCGAAATCCGCTTCCCAGTCACCGCTGTTCTGGTCATCCATGAAAATGCCGCCCACGCCCCGCGCGCGGTGGCGGTGCGGGATGTAGAAATACTCGTCCGCCCATGCCTTTAGGCGCGGATACTGCTCTTTCCCGTGCGGGTCGAGATGGGCCTTCTGGGTGGCGTGGAAATGCGCGGTGTCCTCGTCAT
Source organism: Roseovarius salis (assembly GCF_044472985.1). Lineage (NCBI taxonomy): Bacteria > Pseudomonadati > Pseudomonadota > Alphaproteobacteria > Rhodobacterales > Roseobacteraceae > Roseovarius > Roseovarius salis. Next base: position 54,114 of record NZ_JBISDG010000012.1, read on the forward strand.
ACTCGATGCAGGGGTTCAGGTCCGACCCGCCGCCGAACCACCACGCATTCGGGGTCCAGAACATCCGCGTGTTCATGTGCACCGCCGGCACATGTGGATTCTGCATGTGCGCGACAAGGCTGATCCCGCTGGCCCAGAAGCTCGGGTCACGGTCGATGCCCGCCACGCCGCGGGCGGCCATCGCCTGCTGCGCGGCCTCGCCGAGCGTGCCGTAGACCTCAGAGACGTTGACACCCACCTTTTCGAACACGCGGCCGCCGCGCATCACGCTCATCAATCCGCCGCCAGCGTCGGACCCGTCGTCGCTGCTGCGGTTGGTTTCGCTCACTTCGAACCGGCCTGGCCCGGCCTCGGACAGGGGGCCGGTGTCATGGCTGTCCTCCAGGGCCTCGAAGGCCGCCACGATCTCGTCGCGCAGATGTCTGAACCAGTCCGCCGCGCGCCGCTTTTCTTCGCTCATCTGCGCCGTCATCGTCGTGTACTTCCCTCTTCAATGTGCCGGCGCAGCGACCGGGTCGAGCAGGGTGCGCCCGCCATCTACCGTCATGATCTGGCCGGTCATGAAGGCCGAGCTGTCGCAGGCGAGGTATTGCACCGCCTCCGCCAGCTCGGTGGCCGAGGCGATGCGCCCAAGCGGCGTATGATCCTCGATGTCGGCGCGGAAATCACGGTTCTCGCGCAGCGTGTCGCGCAGGGAGGCGCTCATCACCGAACCGAAGGCGAGGGCGTTGACGCGAATGCGGTGCGGGGCAAGCGCAACGGCGAGGCTGCGCGTCATCTGGTCGAGCGCGGCGGACGAAACGGAAAAGGCAAGCAGGTCGGGATGCGTGCGCCGCGCCGCGATCGACGACAGGTTCACGATCGTCCCCGCAATCCCGTCCTCGCGCCCCTCGGCCTGCTTGATCATGCGCTTGGCGACCAGCTGACTGGTCCGCAGCGAGGTGATCAGGTTTTGCTGGAGCAGCATTTCCACGGCGTCGTCATCGGGATTGAGCGGGTCCGACACCATCACCTGCCGCGACGCGTTCACCAGAATATCGACCTGGTCGAAGGCGTCGATCGTGGCCGAGAGCAGGTTGGCCAGCGTCAGCTTTTCCCGCAGGTCGCCGGCGAAATAGCGCGTGTTGCTGTCTTCTTGTTGCTTCCCGAGCTGCTTGACGAGCTGTGACTCGTCCATGTCGGCGAACATGACATTGGCACCCTTGTCGGCAAAATGTCGCCCGATGGCCAGCCCGATGCCGTTGGCGCCGCCGGTGACGATCGCGGTTTTGCCCGAAATGGAAAATGACATGGATGATTCCCCTTTTCTGGCCGCTCGCGGCCGGATCAGCCGGCCCTGACGGCCGGGCGTGCCGCATGCAGCAGCTTGAACCGCGTATCCCCGTCCATCTCGCCCACATCCGCGAACTGGCGTGTCAATTCCGACTCATACGGAAGATGGCGGTTGGCGACCAGAAAAAGCTGGCCCTTGGGCGCGAGCATCCGCGCCGCGGCGCGGATGAAGGCCTGCCCCAGCGCGGGATCGGGGCTGCGGCCGGTGTGGAAGGGCGGGTTGGTTATAACCGTGTCGAGCTTTGCCGGGGGCTGCCAACGCGTGGCGTCCTCCCAGTGAAACCGGGCGCGCCCGTCCAGCACGTTCCGCCGCGCGCAGGCAAGCGCGGCGAAATCGGCCTCCACCACGTGCAACTCCTCGATATCCTCCCGCGCGAGCGCCCGGTGGCTCAGATATCCCCACCCGGCGCCCAGGTCCGCCACCCGCGCCCCCAATCTGGCGGGCAGGTGATCGGCCAGCAGGGCCGAGCCCGGGTCCACGCCATCGGCCGAGAAGATGCCGGGCAACGTCACGAACCCGCCCTCGATCTCGCGGGGCGCGCCACGCGCCCAGTCCTCGAAGCCGGGGCCGGCGGGAAAGTGGAAGAGCTTGCCGTGCGCCTTGGACAGAACGGGCCCGACCGCCGCGCGTTTGCGGCACGCCTTCAGCACCGCCTCAACGCCGTCGGTCTTGGCCCCGTCCACGATCACCGGACCGTCAGTAACCGCCGCGGCCTCGGCGATCATCGCCTGTGTGAGCGCCCGGACGCGGGCGACACACACCAAGGATGCCGCGTAACGGCCTTCCGGCTCGCGGACGCAATCATACCCAAGTCCGGCGAAATGATCGCGGTCGGGTTTGAAGCCCGTGATGACCTGGCACAGCCCGCCCGGCAGTGCCGAGAGGTCCATGCCCGCCCGCGGCCCGAATACCGCGATCCGCCCGTCCTCGGGCAGCGACACGTCCCCTGACCCCACGGCCAGCCCCAGGCGCGACGATCCGCCCAAGCTATTCCTTCTCCATCGTGCATTGCAACGGGTGCTGATGACGCCGGGCGAAATCCATCACCTGCGTCACCTTGGTTTCGGCGATCTCGTGGGTAAAGACCCCCACCACGGCAACGCCCTTCTTGTGCACCGTCAACATGATCTCGAAGGCCTGCGCATGGGACATGCCGAAAAACCGTTCCAGCACGGCGACGACGAATTCCATCGGCGTGTAATCGTCATTGAGAAGCAGCACCTTGTATAGCGGCGGCCGCTTGGTCTTGGTCTTGGTCTCGATGACGACAGAGGTGTCGTCCCCGCCCGTCCCGTCATCGGAACCTGACATGCAAATGATCGGCTGAAGCATTTCTCGCTCGGTGTCCTTTGGCGTGGCACCATCCCGGGGGTGTATATAACTTCACGCGCCCAAGTGAAAAGAGGGGACCGCCACCCTAACCGACGACATCAAGCCCGCCGCCGACGGCAACCTTGGCACGGCGGGCACCTGCAGGCCCGTCAATCCGCCTGTGCGACGGCCTGCACGGGGCCGTGACTGTTCCTTTGCACGATGACCACGGCCGGCAACTCCCCCGTCAGCGCCACCTCGACGGTGAGCGGTTCACGCATGTCCCATTCCGCAACCCTGGTCATCTCTGTCACGACATTGGCGTATGTGAGCGTGCGGCCGGCATTCTCGCCGCGCAGGATATCCACCGTGGCGCGCGGCCTGTAGCGCGCCAAGCGCACCGTGCACGTGCCTTCGACGCCCCGTTTTGCCCTCGCGGATATCGACAGCATGTCACCCTGACGGGTGATTTCCAGGTCGACCGGGCGCGGCGTGGATTTGTGCTGCCGAATCAGGGCGGACACGTCCTCGGGATGGGTGCCCATCACATCGTCCGCACCGTCGATGATCATCTGCGGCGTATAGATCATGTCGCGGCCGGCGACCTGTGCATAGGCACGCTGCCGCTTGGTGTTCTCCGGGCGGGCAAAGCTGTCCTTCCAGCCTATGTAGTCCCAGATGTCGACATGCAGCGCGAGCGCGACAACATCATCACGCGCGGCGAGTTCGTGTAGCAGTTTGTCCGCGGGGGGGCAGGCAGAACAGCCCTGCGACGTGAACAACTCGACCAGCACGGTCCGCTCCTGCGCCGCCAGCGGCGACGCGACGAGCATGAGAACGCATGCCAGAAGGGATCGGGTTTTCTTCATCATCGGAGCAGATGCCTCGGGTTTCCGTGACCTTGGCCGGTTCTAGGCGTTCTTTGCGCCGATGGCCAATCAAGGATTCGCGATACCGGCAAGGCTTGCGCGCCGCAGCAATTGTGTGCGATAGTATACAAAACTGCCCTGCCCTCTTGATCGCCTGATCCAGATGGGCCAGAAGCAGGCACGAATTGCCAGCCCCGATTTCGAAAGGACAGCCCGCATGCCCATTACAGTCGGCCAAGACACCGCCAATACGCGCAGAACGCTCACCGCTGCCGGAAACACCGTTTCCTATTACTCCATCGCCGCGGCCGAGGCGGCAGGGCTGGGGGATTTCTCACGTCTGCCCGTCAGCCTGCGCGTGGTGCTGGAAAACATGCTGCGCTTCGAGGACGGCAAGACCGTCACCACCGACGACATCAAGGCCTTTTCGGAGTGGGCGGACAATGGCGGCCGCACGAACCATGAACTCGCCTACCGCCCCGCGCGCGTGCTGATGCAGGATTTCACCGGCGTGCCGGCGGTCGTGGACCTCGCCGCGATGCGCGACGGCATCAAGGAACTCGGCGGCAAGGCGAGCCAGATCAACCCGCTGAACCCGGTGGACCTCGTGATCGACCACTCGGTGATGATCGACGAGTTCGGCAACCCCCGCGCCTTCCAGATGAACGTTGACCGAGAGTACGAGCGCAACATGGAGCGCTACCAGTTCCTCAAATGGGGTCAGGGCGCGTTCAACAATTTCCGCGTGGTGCCGCCGGGCACCGGTATCTGCCACCAGGTCAACCTGGAATACCTTGCCCAGACGGTCTGGACCGACGAGGACCAGAACGGCGAAACCGTGGCCTACCCCGACACGCTGGTCGGCACCGACAGCCACACCACCATGATCAACGGCGTCGCCGTGCTCGGCTGGGGCGTGGGCGGCATCGAGGCCGAGGCCGCCATGCTGGGCCAGCCCATTTCCATGCTGATCCCCGAGGTCGTGGGGTTCGAGCTGACCGGGGCAATGGTCGAGGGCGTGACCGGCACCGACCTGGTGCTGAAGGTCGTGGAGATGCTGCGCAAGAAAGGCGTGGTGGGCAAGTTCGTCGAGTTCTTCGGCGACGGGCTGAACAACCTGCCGCTGGCGGACCGCGCCACCATCGCGAACATGGCACCCGAATACGGCGCCACCTGCGGGTTCTTTCCCATCGACGACGAAACCCTGCGCTATCTCGAGCAGACCGGCCGCGACAAGGACCGCATCGCGCTGGTCGAGGCCTACGCCAAGGAAAACGGATTCTGGCGCGGGCCGGACTACGCGCCGGTCTACACCGACACGCTCAAGCTCGACATGGGCGAGATCGTGCCGGCCATCTCGGGGCCCAAACGCCCGCAGGATTACGTGGCGCTCGACCGCGCCGCCCCTGAATTCTTCCAGGTGGTCGCCGACTACCGCGGCGAGGATGAAAGCAACGGCGCCACCGCCATGGCCTCCGAAGGCCCCGCACCGGATGCGCTGATCGACCCGCGCAAGACCGCAAAGGTCGAGGGCGAGGAGTACGAGCTGCGCGACGGCTCGGTCGTGATCGCCTCGATCACGTCGTGCACGAACACCTCCAACCCCTACGTGATGATCGGCGCCGGCCTCGTGGCGCGCAAGGCGCGCGAACTGGGACTCAACCGCAAGCCCTGGGTCAAGACATCTCTCGCCCCCGGCTCGCAGGTCGTTTCGGCCTATCTGGAGGATGCCGGTCTGCAGGATGATCTCGACGCAATCGGTTTCAACCTCGTGGGCTATGGCTGCACGACCTGCATCGGCAACTCCGGCCCGCTCCAGCCCGAGATCAGCAAGGCAATCCACGACAACGATCTCGTCGCAACGAGCGTGCTGTCGGGCAACCGCAACTTCGAGGGCCGGATCAGCCCGGACGTGCGCGCCAACTACCTGGCAAGCCCGCCACTGGTGGTGGCCTACGCGCTGGCCGGCGACATGAACATCAACCTCGCCAGCGACCCCATCGCGCAGACGCCGGATGGCAAGGATGTCTACCTCAAGGACCTGTGGCCCAGCCAGAAGGAGATCGCCGAGCTGGTCGAGCGGACCGTCACGCGTGCGGCCTTCCAGGAGAAATACGCCGACGTCTTCAAGGGCGACGAGAAATGGCAGTCCGTCGAAACGGCAACCGGCGAAACCTACGACTGGCCGCCCGAGTCGACCTATGTTCAAAACCCGCCCTACTTCCGCGGCATGTCGAAAGAACCCGGGCAGATATCCGACATCGAGGATGCGCGCATCCTCGCGCTTCTGGGTGACATGGTCACGACCGACCACATCTCGCCCGCCGGGTCGTTCAAACCCGATACGCCGGCTGGCAAGTACCTGATCGAGCGGGGCGTGCAGCCGCGCGAGTTCAACTCGTACGGCTCGCGGCGTGGCAACCACGAGGTGATGATGCGCGGCACCTTCGCCAATATCCGCATCCGTAACGAGATGCTGGACGGGGTCGAGGGCGGCTATACCAAGGGGCCGGACGGCGAGCAGACCTCGATCTTCGACGCGGCCATGGCCTACCAGGAGCAGGGCACGCCGCTGGTCTTGTTCGGCGGCGAACAGTACGGCGCGGGCTCTTCGCGGGACTGGGCGGCCAAGGGCACCAACCTGCTGGGGGTCAAGGCCGTCATCGCCGAGAATTTCGAGCGCATCCACCGCTCGAACCTCGTGGGCATGGGCGTCATCCCGTTCGAGTTCACCGGCGGCGACACCCGCAAGACGCTGGAGCTGACCGGCGACGAATCGGTGACGATCAAGGGGCTTTCGGGTGTGAAACCGCAGCAGGAGGTGCCGTGCACGATCACCTATGCCGACGGCACGTCCAAGGAAATCACCCTCAAGTGCCGCATCGATACCGCCATCGAGAAGGAATACGTCGAACACGGCGGCGTGCTGCACTACGTGCTGCGCGATCTCGCGAACGCGGCCTGAGCGCGCACGCGGCGTGAACCGGTACGGGGCGGGATATTCCCGCCCCGTTTTCATTCAGACGGGGAATGCGCCCCGCAAACGGGCACGGCGCGGCCGAAGGGTCATGTCCGCCCCGGAAAGGCATCGTCGCGCCGCGGAACCAGGATCAGGAGCGTCGCCACCGAAACTGCCGCCACACAAAGGAACATCGGGACCGCGCCGAACCGGTCGCTCATGACGCCGGCGGCCACGGGACCAAGCACGCTGCCCGCTGCGACGGCAATCAGCGCGGCGGTAAAGCTGCGGGACGGCAGCAGCGGAAAGAGCCTTTCCGACCAGAATGACAGGACGGCGCTCATTTTCATGACGAATGCGCCCTGCAGCCCCGCAGACAGGACCACCCCGGTCCACGATCCCGGCGCGAGGGCCACAAGGATCAGCGACAAGGCCGAGGTAATCAGCAGCATGCACAGCAGCCCGGCAAGCCCGATCATCGCCTCGACGCGCGCGGTTGCAAGGCCGACCAGCCCGCACACGCCGAAACACACGAAAATGACCGCTGACGATGCGCCGTCGGGCAGCCCCGGCAGGCCGCCGGCCTGCTCGATCCGGTCCGCCGCGAAGGAAATGTAGATCGCCGTCGTCACGCCAAAGGACAGCGCGATGCCGTAGAGCGGCAACGCCGATCCGTGCAGAAGTATTCCCCAGGGTTGATGCGGGCTTGGCCCCATCTGACGCGGCAAATCCCGCAGGGCCAACAGGTTCGCTGTCAAGGCGGCGGCGCCGGCCAGCGTGAAGGCGGTCCAGGCCGCCCTCCAGGAAAACTCTCCAAGGCCGAGCGCGAGCGCCGTTGCCCCTGCCGCCGCGATCCCGAGGCTGGTGCCGGTACTCACGATCGACAGCGCGGCCGGCCGCGCGGCGCGCGGGATCTGCCGGTTGACGATGGTGTTGAACGGTGACCACGCGAACCCGGCACTTGTCATCGCCAGGAACACGCCGACCGAAAGCACCATCAGGTTGGGGGCCGAAACCACCAGCCCCATGCCAAGCGCGGCAAGCCCCAGGCCGAGCACGACGGGCAGACGCGGACCTATCAGGGCCAGCGCCGCGTAAGCCGCGACCAGCCCCAGAAGCATGCCGAAAAAGCCAAGGCTGGAAATTAGCCCGGCAATCCCGTTGGACATCGGGAACTCCGACCGGAATTCCGACAGGAACAGGCCGAACCCCATGCGCGCGGGGCCATAGGTGATCGCGGTCGCGGCAAAGCCGGCGGCGGACAGTTTCCACAATCGGTGCATCGCTTGCCTCCGCCGGGTGCCGGACAGCTGTTGCGGACATGACCCCGAGCCCTGCGCGCGTCAAGGCCGCCTGCCCTTGTCCACGGACCGCGCGCCCCGTATCTAGGGGCCAAGACCAACGCAATTCAAACGCCGGGGTGACACGATGTTCAAGGGATTGGGCCAGATGGGCGACATGGCCAAGATGATGAAGGCCGCGCAGGAAATGCAGCAGAAGATGGCCGATCTGCAGGAAGAAATGAAGACCATGACGGTCGAGGGTGAATCCGGTGCCGGGCTGGTCAAGGCCACCTGCACGGTCAAGGGGGAGCTCAAGAGCCTCGACATCGACCCGTCGATCTTCAACCCCGACGACAAGGAGGCGGTCGAGGATCTCATCCTCGCCGCGATCAAGAACGCCCAGACCACCGCCGACGAAAAGGCCAAGGAGGAGATGGGCAAGATCACCGAAGGCATGGGCCTGCCCAAGGACATGAACCTGCCGTTCTGATCCGCGGTAGGGCGCATGACCTCCACTCGCGACATCGACGCGCTGATCGAGATGATGGCCAAGCTGCCCGGGCTCGGACCCCGTTCGGCACGGCGCGCCGTGCTGCACATGATCCGCAAGCGCGAACTGTTGCTGACCCCGCTTGCCGACCAGATGCAAAGGGTGGCCGCCACCGCGCGGGAATGCACGAGCTGCGGCAATATCGGCACGTCAGAGACCTGCGATATCTGCGCGGCTGAAAAACGTGCCAACGGGCAGCTCTGCGTCGTGGAGGACGTGGCGGATCTCTGGGCGATGGAGCGGGCGGCCGTGTTCAAGGGGCGCTACCACGTTCTGGGCGGCACGCTGTCCGCGCTCGACCAGATCGGGCCCGAGCAACTGCGCATTCCCAAGCTGGTCGAACGCGTGGCCGCGGAGAGCATCACCGAGGTCATCCTCGCGCTGAATGCAACCGTGGACGGTCAGACCACCGCCCATTACATCGCCGACCAGCTCGAGGACCGGGTGCGCCTGACCTCTCTGGCGCAGGGCGTCCCCATCGGCGGCGAGCTGGACTATCTCGACGACGGCACGATCGGCGCTGCGCTCAACGCCCGCAAGGCCCTGTGAAAAAACGGGAAACGGCGGGCCATTGCCCGCCATCCGCCGCCCGGCCGGATACGGTGCGTCCTACCCGCGACCGCCAGTGTCCTCGTCGTCGTCTTCGTCGTCGCTGCTTTCGGGCAGGTTGAAGAAGCTGTCGGCGTCGATCTCCTCCCCGTCGTCCGAGCTTTCGTCGTCGTCGCGCGACAGGCTGAAGGTTTCCAGCCCCTCGATGGCCGTCGGCATCTTGGGCTCTGCCTCGGCCTCCAGGCTCTGCTCGGTGCTCAGCAGCTTGCGGCGCTCGTCATCGCCCATCGCCTCGCCTTCCTTGGCCTTCTTGGCCGCGGCCTTCTGCACCGCCTCGTCAAGCTCGGTCTGCTTGCAAAGACCCAGGGCCACCGGGTCGATGGGCTGCATGTTGGCGATGTTCCAATGGGTCCGCTCGCGGATGGACTGGATCGTAGGCTTGGTCGTGCCGACCAGCTTGGCGATCTGCGCGTCGGCCAGTTCCGGATGGAATTTCACCAGCCACAGGATGGCGTTCGGACGGTCTTGCCGCTTCGACAGCGGCGTGTAGCGCGGGCCGCGGCGTTTTTCCTCGCCCACGGCGGCGGGGTTGTGCTTGAGCTGCAGCTTGTGCAGCGGGTCTTTCTCAGCCTTGTCGATCTCTTCCTGCGTGAGCTGGTTGTTGGCAACGGGATCGAACCCCTTGACCCCCGCGGCCACGTCGCCGTCGGCGATGCCCTGGATCTCGAGTTCATGCAGGCCGACGAAATCGGCAATCTGCTTGAAACTGATCGTCGTGTTGTCCACCAGCCATACGGCGGTGGCCTTGGCCATAAGCGGTTTTGCCATTTCTCACGTCTCCTTAACGCACATCTTCCCCGTCGCCTGGCTTGGCTGTCCCTAGAAGGGACGGGTTTCCGTTGTCGGGGAACTTGGCGCGTATATAGTCGGGCAGAATACAAATTGAAAGACCGAATGATGCGCGCGGCACACGTCATCCTGCTCTGGTTATGTGCCGGCATGAGCCTGGCCGACGGCGACCGTGCGGGCCGGTTCGATTACTATGTCCTGAGCATGAGCTGGTCACCGACATGGTGCGCGCTGGAGGGCACGGCGCGGGATGCCGCCCAGTGTGACCCCGAGGCCGGCAACGGCTGGATACTGCACGGGCTGTGGCCGCAATTCCACCGTGGCTGGCCGGCCAATTGCCCCACATCGCTGCCGCCGCCATCACGCGGCATGACCGCGGCGATGGCGGATATCATGGGATCGGGCGGCCTGGCGTGGCACCAATGGCATAAACACGGCACCTGCACCGGGCTTTCTGCCGCGGAGTATTTCGCACGCTCCCGCGAGGCCTTTGCCCGCGTCCGCAAGCCCGGGGTATTCCGACAGCTGCGCGAACCCGTGAAGCTCTCTGCACGGGCCGTGGAGGACGCGTTCCTCCGGGCGAACCCGCGATGGCACCGCGACATGCTGACCGTCACATGCCGCGAGAACCGCATACAGGAGGCACGGCTGTGCCTGTCCAAGACGTTGCAACCGGTCCCCTGCGGGCAGGACGTGATCCGCGATTGCACGCTTGCGGATGCGGTGCTCGCCCCGGTCCCGCGTTCACGCCGCGTTCAGTAGGCGCTCTTGGGCTCGCGGTCGGCCGACAGGCTGGGCTGGGTGCGCCGTACCAGCGTCTCGATGGCGTTGGCGACGTGGACCTGCTGAATGTGATGATCGCCCCGCGCAACCCGGTCGCGATGTGCTTCGATCAGCACATCGGCGTGGGAACAGCCGCGTGGCGGCTCGAACCGGTAGCTGGCCAGCTCGATCAGCAGCCCCAGCGGATCTCTGAAATAAACCGAGTCCATGAAGCCGCGATCCTTTCGCCCCGAATGCGGTATGCCACGCGCCTCGAGCCGGTCCGCGACCTGTGTGAACGTCGCCTCGCTCACGCTGAAGGCAAGGTGATGCACGCATCCCGCATCCGCGGGCGTGGCGCGGTGCACCGGCTTGCGGTTCTCGTTGGTGAAAACGGTGATCAGCCGCCCGTCGCCCGGATCGAAATAAAGGTGCCCCTCGTCGGGATCGTCGAGGTTCGGCTGGTCGAAGATGAACGGCATGCCCAGCACACCCTCCCAGAAGTCGATCGATGTCTGCCGGTCGGCGCCGGTCAGCGTGATGTGATGCACGCCCTGAACCTGTAGTTTCTGCATGGCCGTATCCTCCTTGCGTCGAGAAGAGATATGGGGTGCAGCCCTTGTGCAGCAAGAGGCATTATCCTGCGTATGAAAATATAAATGGTGCATTAGCGCACATAACGGGCGATGGCGCTTGCCTGCGGGTCACACCCGGCTAGGCTGCCGGGCATGGAAGAGCATATCCATATCAACCGCGATCTCTGGAACTCCATGGCGACAGACTGGGTCGCGGCGGGCGAGAGGGCCTGGACCAGCGCGGCGCCGTTCTGGGGCATCTGGGAGGTGCCCGAGACCCGGCTGGGGATGTTGCCGGAGGACATGGCGGGCATGGAGGCGGTCGAGCTGGGCTGCGGGACAGGCTATGTCTCGGGCTGGATGGCCCGGCGCGGGGCGCGGGTGACGGGGATCGACCTGTCGGCCGGTCAACTGGCCACGGCGCGGCGGCTGGCCCGGGAGCACGGGGCGGATATACGCTTCGAGGAGGGCAACGCCGAGGCGCTGCCATTCGCGGACGGGGCGTTCGATTTCGCCATATCGGAATACGGCGCGGCGATCTGGTGCGACCCGGCGATGTGGCTGCGCGAGACATGGCGGGTGCTGCGCCCCGGCGGGCGGCTGGTGTTCCTTGGCCATCACGCCTTGGTGGTGATGACGACGCCACCGAGCGGGGCGGCCTGTGAACGGGTGCTGCACCGGCCCTATCGCGGGCTGGGACGCACCGACTGGACCGAGGCGAAGATCGACCCCGGCGGGGTGGAGTTCAGCCTGGGCTTCGAGGACTGGATCACGCTGTTCCGCGAGATCGGGTTCTCGGTAGAGGGGTTGAGGGAACTCTACGCGCCCGAGGGGGCCACGGGCACGCGTTTCGGCATTCCGGCGGCGTGGGCACGGAACTATCCGGCCGAGCATGTGTGGTGGCTGAAAAAGCTCTGACAGCGCCGCGCCGGGGCCGCGGGCCTGTCATGCGCTGCGCCTGGTCAGGCCCCCACCATGCCAACGATACGATAGGTTTCGCGCAGGATGGGCGCGGCGATGGCGCGGGCGCGCTCGGCCCCGCGCGCCAGCGTGCGGTCGATCTCGGCGGGGTCTTCCATGAGCCGGGCCATTTCCCGCGATATCGGCGCAAGCCTGTCCACGGCGAGGTCGGCCAGCGCGGGCTTGAACTCGGAAAATGGCTTGCCGCCCATCTCGGCCAGCACCTGATCGACGCTCATGTCGGCCAGCGCGGCGTAGATGTTGACGAGGTTGCGGGCCTCGGGCCGGTCGTCTAGCGGCCCCTCCTCGGAGGGCAGCGGCTCGGGGTCGGTCTTGGCCTTGCGGATCTTTTTCGCGATGGTGTCGGCATCGTCCGTCAGGTTGATGCGCGACATGTCCGATACATCGGATTTCGACATCTTCTTGGCGCCGTCGCGCAGGCTCATCACCCGTGTCGCCGCGCCTTCGATCACCGGCCTGGTGACGGGAAAGAATTCCACGCCGTAATCATGGTTGAACTTGCGCGCGATCTCCTGTGTCAGCTCCAGGTGCTGCTTCTGGTCCTCGCCCACCGGCACGTGGGTGGCATGATAGGCTAGGATGTCGGCAGCCATCAGCGCGGGGTACCCGAACAGGCCGAGACTTGCCTGCTCGGCGTTCTTGCCGGCCTTGTCCTTGAACTGGGTCATCCGCTTCATCCAGCCCATGCGCGCCACGCAGTTGAATATCCACGCAAGCTGGGTGTGCTCGGCCACCTGGCTCTGGTTGAACAGGATCGACCGCTCTGGGTCCAGCCCCGAGGCGATGAACCCGGCGGCCAGTTCGCGGGTGGCGTGGCACAGGGCCTCTGGCTCCTGCCATACGGTGATGGCGTGCAGGTCGACCATGCAGTAAATCGACTCGACCCCCTCCTCCTGGCTCTCGACGAAGCGCTTGAGCGCACCGAGATAATTGCCAAGATGCAGGTTGCCCGAGGGCTGAATGCCCGAGAACACGCGGGGTGTGAACGCCACCTCCGTCATACGCCGTCTCCGTCTGGAAATTTCCGCCCGCCTCGCTTACTCATGGCCGCGCATGGCGTCAAGGAGAGCAGGCATGAGCCACCCCGACACCAATAACGGCCCCGTCAACCCGTTGCCGGCCTCCGTCATCGTGCTGGTTGCCGCGATGGCCGCCGCCGAGGCGGTTTTCACGCTCGGTGCACGGGGCCTCGTCGGCGGGCCGGAGGCGATCGGCTGGCGCAGCCTGGCGATACAGGATTACGGGTTTTCCAACCGGGCCTTCGCGTGGATGCTGGAGAACGGGATTTTCCGGCTCGATTACGCCGTGCGGCTTTTCACCTACCCGTTCGTCCACGCGACCTTTACCCACATGCTGTTCGCCGCCGTCCTGACCCTGGCACTGGGCAAGTTCGTTGGCGAACGGCTGAGCCAATTGGCCGTGCTGGTTCTGTTCTTCGCCTCCGCCGCGCTCGGGGCACTGACATACGCGCTGATCCTGCCGCAGGGGGGCGGGCTGATCGGGGCCTTTCCCGGCGTTTACGGCCTCATCGGCGGGTTCACCTATCTCGTGTGGCTGCGGCTGGGGCAGATGGGCGAACAACAGATCCGCGCCTTTTCGCTCATCGGCATATTGCTGGCGCTGCAACTCGTCTTCGGGCTTTTCTTCGGCACCGGCACCACGTGGATCGCGGATGTAGCGGGCTTCTGCGCGGGATTTCTTTTGTCCTTCGTGCTGGTGCCCGGCGGGTGGCGGCGGTTGCGGTCGAAAATCAGGCACCGGTAGCGGACGCGGGCACCGCCACCTCAGCGGCGGAGCGCGGCGCGAAACTCCGACAGCCGGAAGGCGCCCATCACCTGCCCGGCAAGGAAGTAGGCCACCGTGCCCGCGGCAATCAGCACCAGCAGCGCCAGCCACCGCCAGCCCCCCAATGCGAAGAAGGGGGTCAACAGGACCGACACGCCCCACAGAACCACCCCCATCAGGAGCGCCGCGGCACAGATGCGCCAGACGCGGCGGCGAAAGCGTGCATCGAAGCGCGCCACCTCTCCCATCGAGCGGGCACCACGCATCAGCAGCCAGACCATGACCCAGCCCGCCACGGTGGTCGCGACCGCCGCGGCGATCCAGCCGATCGCGATGGCCAGACCGACGGCGATGACCGCGTTGACCACCATCGCCACGAGCGCGAAGCGGAACGGGCTGCGAGTGTCCTCGCGCGCAAAGAAAAGGGGCTGCAGGATCTTCTGCAGCACGAAGGCGGGCAGCCCGAGACCGTAGATCGCCACGGCCAGCGCCGTGGCGGCCGTGTCGTCGGCGCCGAACGCGCCGCGCTCGAACAGGACCGAGACGAGCGGCAGTGGTATGACCATCAGCGCGACCGCCGAGGGTATCGTCAAGGCAAGCGAAATTTCCCCCGCTCGCGAATAGGCCTCGCGCGCGCCGGTATCGTCCTCCGCCTTGAGCCGGCGCGACAGGTCGGGCAAGAGGACGATACCCACGGCGATGCCCACGACCCCCAGCGGCAACTGGTAGAGCCGGTCGGCCGAGTACAGCCAGCTTACCGCCTTGTCGTAGTTCGAGGCCACAAGCTGCCCCACCAGCAGGTTGACCTGCACCACCCCGCCGGCCAGCGCCGCCGGAACGGCCACGCGCAGCAAATGGGCCATCTCGGGCGTCCAGCGGGGACGGACGGGCCGGATGCGCAGGCCCGCGCGCTCGGCCGCGCCCCAGACCAGCGCCAGCTGCGCCAGCCCCGCCACCGGTATTGTCCACACGAGCGCCTGGGCCACCGCGCCGCCCACGGCCCAAGCCACCGTCATGGCCGTGACCAGCAGGATGTTCAGAAGCACCGGCGCGGCGGCGGCGGCGGCGAAGCGGCCGGCGGCATTGAGCACGCCGGAGAACAGCGCGGCCAGCGAGATGAAGAAGATGTAGGGAAAGACGATGCGCCCGAACTCTACCGTGATATCGAAGCGTTCATCGCCGTAGAACCCCTCGGCCGTGGCCCACACGAGCGCGGGCATGAACACCATGGCAAGCCCCGTCAGAACCAGCAGCACAAGGCTCAGCCCCGCCAGCGCAAGGGCCGCGAATCCCTCCGGGTTTTCCCCTGATTCCAGTCGCTTGGAAAACATCGGCACGAAGGCGGCATTGAAAGCGCCCTCGGCGAAGAAACGCCGGAACATGTTGGGCAGGCGAAAGGCGGCAACATAGGCGTCCATCAGCACCCCCGGCCCGATGAAGCCCGCGATCAAGACGTCGCGCACGAAGCCGAGAACGCGGCTCATCAGGGTCCAGCTGCCCACGGTCAGCACGCCGGAGAGAAGGCGGACGGGTTTCATTCGGGGCCTTTCGCCAGTGGACTGAAAGAGCCTTAGCGGATCGCGCGTAAGGGGGGAAGGGCGCGCGATCCGGCCCGGGGTCAACCGGCCGAAAAGGTGGCGGAAACATGGAGCGGCCACGCCTCCGTGTTACCTCGGCAGTGCCCCGGCGCGGTGAGGCCGCCGGATGCGCCGATGCCTCACTCGATCCCATTGGCGCGCTGCAACTCGCGGACATAGGCGATGACCGCGGTCACGTCGGCCTTGGTCAGACCTTCCTGCGCGGGCATGTTGCCGAAGGTCCAGTGATGCGCGCGCACGCCGTTCTGAACCGCCATGTGAAACGACATGTCTCCGTGATGCGACGGCTCGTAGATCTTGTGCACCAGCGGCGGCCCCTTGCCCGCGTTGCCGGCGGCATTGGTGCCATGGCATTCCGCACAGACGGCGTTGAACGCGCGTTCCCCCATCCGGGCCTTTTGCGACAGCTCGGCGGGCAGGGTCACCTCGACCATCGGCCCGTCCTGTGCCGAGGCGGTGGCGCTGCCGGACGCGGCGTCGTCGCCGCCGGGACGGGCGATGTAGACGGCGGCCCCCGCGAGGCCCGCCGCCACCGCACCGATAAGAAGCATCCTGTTCATTTTCGTGTCTCCCGATATTGCGTGGATCGGGCGGGCGTCATTGCCCCGCCCCGGTCTCGTTCTTGTTCAACAGGTAGGTGGCTATCGCCCGGCGATCCGCATCCGACAGCCATGCCGTGCCGTCGCGGACAACTTCGCCCATGCCGCCGCCGAAGGTATCGCCGTCGGGCATCACGCCCGATTTCAGACCGTAGGCGAGGGACGCAACGCTCCACCCCGCCTCCGACAGGTCGCCGGCACGGATGGACGGGGCTGTGCCGCCGCCGGGCAGGTCGTCACTGCCCGCGAGGTACCGGCCCGGCCTGCGGCCGCCCGCGAGGTTGCGGTCTGTATGGCAGGCCCCGCAATGGGCCAGCCCGTTGACCAGCCAACGCCCCCGGTTCCATGCCTCGGACCGTTCCGGCACGGGCGCGGTCGGCGGGCCGTGGGCATAGACCGCGCGCCACAGCTTGAGCCCGGCGCGCAGATTGAAGGGAAAACCAAGGTCATGTCCGCCGGCCGTGACATCCTGCGGGGGCACTCCCTGAAAAGCCGCCCACATGTCGGCGATGTCCTGATCGCTGAGATGGCCGTAGAAAGCATAGGGAAAAGCAGGGTAATAAGGCGTGCCGTCAGGCGCGATCCCCTGCCGGACGGCCCGGGCGAAGGCCTCGATCGACCACGCGCCGATGCCGGCCTCCTCGTGCGGTGTCAGGTTGGGCGGCACGAAGGTGCCGAAGGCGGTCTTTATGGGCGCGCCCCCCGTCAAGGCCGGACGACCCGAGCCGGGGGCGGAATGGCAGGCGATGCACCCTCCCGCACGGGCAAGGTATGCGCCCCGTTGCGGGTCACCTTTTCGCTCGGCCAGTTGGGGCGGCGTGCCGATGGGCCAAGCCATCAGCGACACGCCCCCCAGCCCCGCCAATGCGGCAAGGGCCATCAGGATCCCGATTGTGCGCGGCATGATCAGCCGTCGTCCCGACGGTACCTGTCATGGCAGGCCGAACAGACCTGCGTGACCATCATGAAGGCGCCGTCGGCGGGCATCTGACCGATATGTTCGGCGGTCATGCCGTTCGGCAGGTCACCACCCGGCATCATCATGTTGCCGCCCATCATTCCTTGCTGGTTCCCCATCATTCCTTGCTGGTTCCCCATCATGCCCTGCTGGCCGCCCATCATGCCCTGCTGGCCACCCATCATGTGGCCTGCGCCGTGCAGGCCGTTCCCGGCAGCGCGCTCCAGCCCCGTCGCGGCCAGTTCCAGCCGATCGGCGAGCGTGGCGAAGCGGTCCCATTCTTCCCAGACGCGCGGGCGCACCTCGGAAGGATCCTCCATCGACCCCTGCGGAAACTTCTCCACCATGGCCTCGCCCGCCTCTGCGGCGATTGTGCGGGCGGCCTCACGAACGGCTGCGGCGTCATAGGCGGTCTCGCCCGTCATCATCGGTTTTATCCGCTTGACGGCCTCGCCCATGGTTTTCATCGCCTCCATGCGCTCCTTGACGACGCCGGTGGCGCCGGAATGCGCGAACGCGGCCACCGCGAGGCCGGCCAGCGTGACGCCGGCCATAACAAGATGTTTCGGTTTCATGTTCATCTCCCTTGATCCGATAGAATTTGCCCGTGCAGGGCGGTGATCCATCGGTCAGGGGCGCGGCGGCGGCGGGTCGGTCGCGATGGGCATCGATTCGGCGTGAACCGCCGCGAAGAGATGCCGCAGCGCCGTTGGCGCGGCATCCCGCAGCTGCATACCCGGCGCGCCGGGCAGGATCTGGACCGTGCAGGAGCCGTTATGGTGACAGCATGTCTCGGCCCCGGGCAACGCTGCCGCTGGACCGGTCTCGGGCGCAGGCTGCGCCGTGTCATGCGGCATCGCGCTATGGGCCGACGCGGGCGCCGGCAACGCCGCGAGGAACGCCGCGACGGCCACCGCGAAACAGGCGGTCAACAGGGCCCTGCAGGTCAAGGACATGACCTCAAACTGGGCGAAGCGGCCGCTGAATGTCAACATCCGACGGGGCCAATCGCGGGCGGGCCGGTTCAACCCGGTCACCTTCATTCGAAAATCGAGAGGTCGAGGATGACGCTTGCGGTGAAGTTCGGCACGTTCACCGCCTGGCTGATCCGCAGGTCGGCGGCAAGGCTGCAGACGAGGTAGGCTTGCTGGAAGTCGTAACCCCGCGTTTGCATCAGGTGCTCGACCATGTTCAGCAGGGCGTTCTCGACGGCGGTGCGCAGGTCGGAATGGGCAAGGCCGCCATCGCGCGCAAAGGATTGCCCGGTCGTGGCGTGGAAGCGGCGCGGCCCGTCCGGCACGGCGGGTCCGGGCCGGGCAAAGCTGAATTGCGGATCACGGATGCCGCGTTCGGCCGCGCGGCCCTTGTGCAGGTGGAACCGGCACAGCAGAGTCGCCGCCATCTCCAGCCCGGTCACGCACTCGCCCTCGCCCTGCGCGAAATGCGCGTCCCCCGCCGAGAAGAGCGCGCCGTCGACGAAAACCGGCAGGAACAGCGAGGCACCGGCGGTGAGTTGCCGTATGTCGAGATTGCCGCCGTTGGCACGCGGCGGGATCGTCCTGAGCCCGTCGCGGGCCACCGCCGGGTCATCCGGCACGCATGACTGCGCCATGCACGGCGGCGCGCCGGACAGGCCGAGGCGCTCTTCGTAGGCGCGGCTATCCGCCAGCATGCCATGATCGGGCGCCACACCCATAACCCCCATGAAGGGCGCGCCGCGGAACCGCGCGCCGGGTATCTGCGCCGAGGTGGCGTAGCCGTCAGCGATGTCGAAATGGGCGAGGAACGGCCCCGGGCTGTGCCGTGCCAGCACCCCGAGGCTGTGGTACTGGATGCCAAAGCCGTAGCTTTCCGGCAGGACCTCGACGATCTCCACTTCCAGCAGGTCGCCGGGCGCGGCACCCTCCACGTGGACCGGCCCGGTAAGCGGGTGCATCCGTCCCGCGTCCAGCCTGTCGAGCACCCCGACCCCGCAGCCCGGGGTGATCTGGCCGTCGGCGGCATCGCGCGTCTGGAGCCGGACAAGATCGCCGGGGGCGACGGACAGGACGGGGGGAATGTCGGGATGCCAGCGGTTGTGGCCCGTCGCGGGTTGCTGTGGCAGGCTGAGCGCACGGTCGATCAGCACAGCCCTCTCCGTCGTCGCCGCGGTCATTCAAGGCACCTGCACTTGGCGCTTGTGTCGGCCCCCGTGCTTCTTGCCAGCAGGAAAATTGCCGCCGGGGCAAGGCCGTGGTGGACCGCGCATCTCATTCCCGTGCCCGCTCCGCGCCCTGCTCGATTGCCTGGCGCAGCTTGTTTTCCAGAACGCGCTGCTTGCCCTTGGAGTGGAATTTCAGCCCGAACATGTCCTTGACGTAGAAGGTATCCACCACCTGCTCTCCATAGGTCGCGATGACGGCAGAGTTGATGTACACGTTGTTGGCCGCCAGTGTCCGCGTGAGATCGTAGAGCAGTCCGGGGCGGTCGCGGGTGTCGACCTCGATGATGGTGTAGATCTCCGAGCCGTCATTGTCGAAGGTGATGTGGGTTGGCACGCGGAAGGCGCGCTCGCGCTTCTTGATCTTGTCGCGGCTCCGGATCGCCTCGGTGGCCACCACCTCGCCCTTTAGCGTCTTGTGGATCATCTCGCGCAGGCGCGGCAGGCGCTCGGCCTCGAAGGGGTTGCCGTCGGCATCCTGTATCCAGAAGGCGGCGGTGGCGAAGCCGTCCTTGCTGGTGTAGGTGCGCGCGTCCACCACGTTGGCGCCCACCAATGCCAGCGCCCCCGCAAGACGCGAGAATATGCCGGGATGGTCGGCCAGCGCGAAACAGGCGCGGGTGGCGTCGCGGTCCTCGTCGATGGCGAGGTCGATGGCGATCTCGTCGGCGTCAAGGTCTCGCAGGAGACGGGCAAAGACGACATGCGCGGTGACGTGCAGCCCCTGCCAGTAGGGTGGGTAGTGACGCGACGTTTCCGTTTTCAGGTCCTTTGGGTCCCAGTCGGATAGCGCCGCGCGCAGGTTGCGCTTGGCATCCGAGCCGCGCTGTTCGCGGTTGAGCTCTTCCAGACCGCCCTCCATCGCGCGGCGGGTCTGGCGGTAGAGCGCGCGCAGCAGCGAGGCCTTCCAGTTGTTCCACGTGTTCGGGCCCACGCCGCGGATGTCACAGACGGTGAGCACGCAGAGCAGGTCGAGCCGCTCCTTCGTCTGTACCGCCTTGGCAAAGTCGCGCACCGTGCGCGGGTCGGCGATGTCGCGCTTCTGGGCCATGTCGGACATCAGCAGGTGATAGCGCACCAGCCACTCGACGGTATCGACCTCCTTGGCCTTGAGCCCTAGCCGCGGCGCGACCCTGCGCGCGATTTTCGCCCCGAGGATCGAATGGTCCTCGTCCCGGCCCTTGCCGATGTCGTGCAGCAAAAGCGCCACGTAAAGCACGCGGCGGTTCACCCCCTCCTCCAGAATCGAGGAGGCGACGGGCAACTCCTCTTCCAGTTCGCCGCGCTCGATGCGATCGAGCTGCGCGATGCACTGGATGATGTGCTCGTCCACCGTGTAGCTGTGATACATGTTGAACTGCATCATCGCGCGGATCGGCTCGAACTCGGGGATGAAGGCGGACAGGACGCCGAGCTCGTTCATCCGGCGCAGGGCGCGTTCCGGCGCGCCGTGCTTGAGCAGCAGATCGAGAAACAGCTTGCGGGCGCGCGGGTTGTTTCGCACGTCCTCGTCGATGAGCTGCAGGTTCGCGGTGACCAGGCGCATGGTGTCGGGATGGATCAGCAGGCCGGTGCGCAGCCCCTCCTCGAAGACGCGCAGCAGATTCAGCGGATCCGACAGGAAGGCCGTCTCCTCGGCGATGGCCAGGCGGCCGTGCACCTCGACGTAGCCGGGCTTGAGCTTGCGCTTGCGCTTGAACAGGCGCTGCAGCAGCGGCTCGGATTTCACGTGCGCGGCCTCGAGCTTGGTGAGGAAGATGCGCGTGAGCTCGCCCACCGCGGTGGCATGGCGGAAATAGTCCTGCATGAAATGCTCGACCGCGCGGCGGCCGGAACGGTCGGTGTAGCCCAGGCGCTCGGCCACCTCGACCTGCAGGTCGAAGGTAAGCTGCTCGGTGGCCCGGCCCGTGGCCAGATGCAGATGGCAGCGCACCGCCCAGAGGAAGTTCTCTGCCTTGGCGAAGGTGTCGAACTCGTCCTCGGTGAACATGCCAAGATCCACCAACTCGGCGACGTCGTCGACCTGGTGGAGATACTTGGCGATCCAGAAAAGCGACTGCAGGTCGCGCAGGCCGCCCTTTCCCTCCTTGACATTGGGTTCCACCATGTAGCGCACGCCCTGCTTTTCATGGCGCGCGCCGCGTTCCTGCAGCTTGGCCTCGATGAATTCCCGCGCCGAGCCTTCGAAAAGCTCGTCGTGCAGGCGCCGGCGAAGCGTCTCCGCCAGATCGGCATCGCCGTAGAGGAACCGGTTTTCCAGCAGCGCCGTGCGGATCGTGAAATCCTCGCCCCCGAGCCGCAGACAGTCGCGCACCGTGCGGCTGGCGTTGCCGACCTTGAGCCGCAGGTCCCACAGGATATAGAGCGTGCTCTCGATCACGCTCTCTGCCCAGGGGGTGATCTTGTAGGGCGTCAGGAAGAGCAGGTCCACGTCCGAGAACGGCGCCATCTCGCCGCGTCCGTAGCCGCCGACTGCGAACACCGCGATGCGTTCGGATTCGGTGGGGGTGGAAAGCGGGTGAAGGCGGTGCGTCGCCACGTCGAGCGCGGCATGAACGATGCAATCGGTCAGCCACGTATAGGCCCGCGTGGCGGCCCGGGCGGCGAAAGGATCGGCGGCAAGGCCCTCTGCGATCCGGGCCCGGCCTTGTTTCATCGCCCCGGCGAGCACCGCGACGACCTGCTTGCGAAGCTCCGCCCCGTCCTGCCCGCCGGGCGCGGCGGTGTCGCAGGCCGCGTCGATCTCGGCGCCGACCGCGCGCCGGTCAAAGATCAGGTCGGACGGCCGGATCAGCGCGTCGGGGGCCGGCGGGATGTCCTTCATGCGGCACCCTGTGGCCGGCACCCGCCGCGGTTCACCACCGCGGCGGCCGCTGACATTCTGCGAAACCGTCCATTGTTGCGGCGGGGAACGTGGCAGGTCATGGCGGTTCGGGGTTCCCGCACCCGTTCACAACCCGGCCCGGCCGAAGCTGGCGGGGGCGGGGCTGATGACCTCGACCGCCTTGTCGCGGATCGTGGCCACGGCGAGACCGCGCTCGTTGGTGCCATCCGGCGTGAAGCGGAAAATACCGTTCACGCCCTGGAAACCCGCGGGCTGCGTCAGGGCGTCTCGGCCCAGATTGCCGCCTTCCTTGGCCAAGGCGCCGACCGCGGCGATACCATCATAGGCCAGACCGCTCAGCGCATGCGGCGGGCGCCCGTACGCCGTTTCGAAACGCTCGCGGAACTGGGCCGTCCGCTGCGGATCGGGCAGCGCGAACCAGCCGCCCTGCACGCCCGGCAACTCCAGCGTCTGGGGGGGCGTATCCCAACGTGACAAGCCGATATACTGGACCTCATCCTGGCCCAGCCCGGCCTCGGGCAGCATCTGCGTGAACAGGGGCAGGGCCCCCGCGCTGTTGGCGGTGAAGAATATGGCGTTTGCGCTGTTGTCCTCCGCCGCCGACCTGATCCGCGGCACGGCCTCCACCACAGCGTCCTGCGAGAAGGCGTAGCTGACGCCGCCGGCCGGAACGGCGGCGTTGCGCGTGATCGCCTGCTGGATCGCCTGGCGGCCAAGACGCCCGGCGCGGTTATCGGCATAGACGGTCAGGATTCGGTCCCTGCCCTGCCCCGTCGCGAAACGCACCAACCGGTCCGCCGTACTGTGGAAGGTCTGGCCCAGAACGAATAGGTTGTCGCCCGCGATCGTGGGGTCGTTGGAAAACGCCAGCACGTTGACCCCGCGCGGCGCGACGGCATCGGCCGCGGCGGTGGCCGATTCTGCGCGCAGCGGACCGATGATGATCCGGGCACCGCCGCCGACCGCGGCACGCGCGGCCTCCCGCGCCTTGTCGGCGTTCCCCGCGGTGTCATACACGCTCAGATCGACCTTGACCCCGGCAAGGTCGGACACTGCCATGCGCGCCGCGTTCTCCAGGTCCTCGGCAAGTTTCTGCTCGTTGGGATCGGACGCCCCGTAAGGCACCAGCAAGGCCACGGGCACAGGCGCCGACGGGCCGACTGACGGGCCGCTGCCGATCACCGGGCCGCCCTGGCAGCCCGCGAGGAGGAAAACGGGCAGCAGCAGGACGGGGAGGAACAGCTTGCGGATGCGGGTGAAAACGGCAAACATCGACAGGTCGGGCTCCTTGCTGGCAGTGGGTCCGTGACCGACGATCATAAACGTCATGCAGGAGGGGTCCAGTGGGGAATCCGGAACGCCCGGAACCGGCGCCGGGGCTTTACCTGATCGCGACACCGATCGGGGCGGCGCGCGACATCACGCTCAGGGCGCTCGATCTCCTGGCGGGCGCCGACGTGCTGGCGGCCGAGGACACGCGCAGCCTGCGCCGGCTGATGGAGATCCACGGCATCGCCCTGCGCGGGCGCCGGATCATCAGCTACCACGACCACAACACGGGGCGGGCGCGTCCGGCGATCATGGAGGCGCTGGCGGCGGGAAAGTCCGTCGTGTATGCCTCGGAGGCCGGAACACCCATGGTATCCGACCCCGGCTTCGACCTTGCCCGCGCGGCGGTGGAGGCGGGGCACGGGCTGGTCTCGGCCCCCGGCCCCTCGGCGGCAATCACGGCGTTGACGCTCTCGGGCCTGCCGGCGGACCGGTTCTTCTTTGCCGGTTTCCTGCCGTCCCCCGCGGGCAAGCGGAAATCCGCGCTGAAGGAGCTGGCGGCAGTGCCCGGCACGCTCATCTTTTACGAATCGCCGAAACGTGTGGCCACCATGCTGCGCGACGCGGCGCAGGTTCTGGGCGGCACGCGCGAGGCGGCCGTGTGCCGGGAAATGACAAAGAAATTCGAAGAGGTGATGCGCGGGACGCTCGAGTCCCTGGCGACCGTAACGGCGGACCGCAACCTGAAGGGCGAGGTCGTCGTGCTCGTGGGACAGGGAGATTCGGGAAACGTTAGGGAAATCGATGTAGACAGGGCGCTGAAAGAGGCGTTGCAACACCAGACGGTACGGGACGCGGCCGATACCGTGTCGGCCAGGCTGGGCCTGAAGCGCCGGCAGGTGTACCAAAGGGCGCTGGAACTGGACAAGGAGACGGAATGACCGCACATGCGGAGACCGACGGAAATGCCACGGCCGTGACACGGCGGCGCCGGGGCCGCCGGGCTTATCTTTCGGGCATGTGCGCCGAAAGCGCCGTCGCGGCGGCCTATGAAGCAGCCGGCGCCGACCTGCTGGAAACGCGCTGGCGCGGAACCGCGGGCGAAATCGATCTGGTGTTCCTGCAGGATGGCGTTCATGTCTTTTGCGAGGTAAAGAAGGCGCGCTCCTTCGACGCAGCGGCGCTGCGCCTGCGCCACGGCCAGATGGAGCGGGTGCACGCGGCGGCATCGGAATACCTCGCACGAACGCCCATGGGCCAGCTTTCGGAGGTGCGCTTCGATCTCGCGGTCTGCGACGCGCAGGGGCGGGTGGAAATCCGCGAGGGCGCGTTCAGCCATTTCTGATTTGCACCGGCCCGATCTTTGCCGCATGTAATGGCGGCAGCAGATCTGCCGGGGGCGGCCCATGAAAATTGCATTCCAGATGGACCCGATCGGTCCGGTCGACATCAACGCTGACAGCACGTTCCGCCTGGCCGAAGAGGCGCAGGCGCGGGGGCATGAGCTTTTTTACTACACGCCGGAGCGGTTGGCCTATGACCGGGGCCGGGTCGTGGCGCGGGGCTGGCCGCTGGAGGTGCAGCGCGTCAAGGGCGACCATTTCCGCCTCGGGTCGGAAGAGACGCGCGACCTGTCGGGGATGGATGTGGTCTGGCTTCGGCAGGATCCGCCCTTCGACATGTTCTACATCACCACAACGCACCTGCTGCAACGGCTGGGGCCCGGGACGCTGGTGGTCAACGATCCGTTCTGGGTGCGCAACTTCCCCGAGAAGCTGCTCATCCTCGATTTTCCGCACTTGATGCCGCCCACCGCGATCGCGCGCGACCTCGACACGATCCGCGCCTTCCGCGCCGCGCAGGGCGACATCATCCTCAAGCCGCTCTACGGCAACGGCGGCGCCGGGGTTTTCCACCTCGCCGAATCCGACCGCAACCTGAGCGCGCTGCACGAGCTTTTCATCGGCTTCTCGCGCGAGCCGCTGATCGTCCAGAAATACCTGCCCGAGATCGCGCAAGGCGACAAGCGGGTGATCCTGGTCGACGGCGAGCCGGTGGGCGCGATCAACCGCATTCCCGGCGCGGGAGAGACCCGGTCCAACATGCATGTGGGCGGGCGCCCCGAGAAAATCGCGATGACCGAGCGCGACCGCGAGATCTGCGCCGAGATCGGGCCGCTGCTGCGCGACAAGGGGCAGGTCTTTGTCGGCATCGACGTGATCGGGGACTACCTGACCGAGATCAACGTGACATCCCCCACGGGCATCCAGGAACTGGAACGCTTCGACGGTGTCAACGTGGCCGGGCGGATCTGGGACGCGATCGAGGCAAGGCGGGCGTGAGCCTCGCCCGGGCTATCCTCAACCCCTGGCTGCGCCTGACCGAGAAGCCCTATCTGGCGAGGGTGACGGCGCCGGAGACGCTGCGGCGGAATTTCGAGATCAAGGCACGGCTGTTGTTCCACGCCCCGCCGGGCACGCGCCGGACCCGGGGCCGGATGGCGCAGGTGCCGGTCCAATGGGTGACGGCGCGGGGCGTTGCGCGGCGAACCGGCCCGCTGATCCTATATTTCCACGGCGGCGGCTACGTTTTCGGCTCGTCGGACACCCATCGCGCGATGCTGGGGCGGCTGTCGCGCATCACCGGCCTGCCCGTCTGCCTGCCCGATTACCGGCTGGCGCCCGAACATCCCTTTCCGGCGGCGGTGGAGGATGCGCTGGCGGTCTGGCGGGAGCTGGGCAAGCGGCCCGGCGGGGTGATCCTCGGCGGCGACAGCTCGGGCGGCGGCCTTGCGTTGGCGCTACTGGGCGAGATCCTGCGGCACGATCTGCCGCGGCCCGCGGGGCTCTTCGCGTTCTCTCCACTGACGGACCTGACGCTGTCGGGCGAAAGCCTGAGCCGGAATGCCGAGGCGGACGTCATGCTCCCGGCCTGCCGGACCCGCGAGGGGGCAGAGATCTACCTGAGCGGCGCGGCGGCGGACGATCCGCGCGCCTCGCCGCTATTCGCCGATTTTCGCGGGGCGCCGCCGGTCTGGCTGGGGGTGGGCGATACCGAGATCCTGCTCGACGACACGCGGCGGATGGCCGCGCGGCTGGGCCACGACGGCGTGGACGTGACCGAAATCGTCGCGCACGACCTGCCGCATGTCTGGCCGTTTTTCCAGCCATACCTGCCCGAGGCCAACGCCACGCTGCGGCAGGTGGGCAGCTGGATCAGCCGGATTTCGCCGTCGAGAGACGGTAGCTGACGGCCTCGGCCACGTGCGGCCGGCGCACCGTGTCCGCGCCGTCGAGGTCCGCGATGGTGCGGGCCACGCGCAGCACGCGGTGGTAGCCGCGCGCGGAAAGGCCGAAGCGGTCGGCGATATCGGCCAGAAGGGCCTGCCCCTCGCTGTCGGGCGTTGCGATCGCGGTGAGCGTCTCGCCCTCGGCATCGGCGTTCAGGCGGCCCGCGCCGCCAGCGCCGAACCTTGCGGCCTGCACCGACCGCGCCGCCGCCACGCGATCGGCCACGACGGCCGAGGTTTCACCGGCAGAGGGCAGATCGAGATCGGCATATGACACGGGCGGCACCTCCACCCGCAGGTCGAAGCGGTCCATCAGCGGGCCGGAGATGCGGCCCATGTAATCCGCGCCGCACTGGGGCGCGCGGGCGCAGGCGCGGGCGGCGTCGGGCAGGTAGCCGCATTTGCAGGGGTTGGCGGCGGCCACCAGCATGAACCGGCACGGGTATTTCACGTGCGCGTTGGCGCGGGCGACCACGACCTCCCCGGTTTCGACCGGCTGGCGCAGGGTTTCCAGCACGGCGCGGGCGAACTCGGGGAACTCGTCCATGAAGAGCACGCCGTTATGGGCAAGACTGATCTCGCCGGGGCCTGCGCGGCGCCCACCACCGACGATCGCGGCCATGGAGGCGGTGTGGTGCGGCTCGCGGAAAGGGCGTGCGCGGCTGATACCGCCCTCCTCGATCAGCCCGGCAAGCGAATGGATCATCGAGGTTTCCAGCGCTTCGCGCGCGGTGAGCGGCGGCAGCAGCCCGGGCAACCGCGCCGCCAGCATCGACTTGCCCGAGCCGGGGGTGCCCACCATCATCAGGTGGTGCCGCCCGGCGGCGGCGATTTCCAGCGCGCGCTTGGCGCGCTCCTGTCCCTTGACGTCGGCAAGGTCGCGGTCCGAGGGCGCGCCCGTCACCTCGCCGGGCGCGGCGGGCGGCAGCGGCGACTGCCCGGTATAGTGGCGCACCACGTCGGCAAGGCTCGCCGCGCCGATCACCTGCGCGGCATCGACCCACGCCGCCTCTGCCCCAGAGCCCTTGGGGCAGAGAAGCGTCCGCTCGTCGCTGGCAGCGGTCATCGCCGCGGGCAGGGCACCGACCACCGGCAGAAGCGACCCATCGAGCGACAATTCCCCGAGCGAGCAGGTCCCCTCCACCGCGTCGGCCGGGACGATTTCCAGCGCCGCGAGCAGCGCAAGGGCGATTGGCAGGTCGTAATGGCTGCCCTCCTTGGGCATGTCGGCGGGCGACAGGTTGATCGTGATCTTCTTGGACGGCAGCGCGATGGACATCGAGGTGAGCGCGGTGCGCACGCGGTCGCGCGCCTCGGACACGGCCTTGTCAGGCAGGCCGACGACGGAAAAGCCCGGCATGCCGGCGGTGACGGCGCACTGCACCTCGACGGGCCGGGCCTCCACCCCTTCGAACGCCACCGTATAGGCCCGCGCGACCATGGCGGCCTCCCCGCTTTCGCAACCTTGGTTAACGGATAGACCGGCGAGAGTTTAAGATTGGTTAACCGCCGCGTGACGAGTTGTCAGAGCCGGCCGAACACGGCGTCGAGGATCGCGCCCAGCCCCTGCGCATCCTTGCCGGTGAAGGCTGCCGGCCGGTCGCTGTCGATGTCGAGCACGCCGATCAGCCGTCCCTGCCCGTCCCGCACGGGCAGGACGATTTCGGACCGGGTGGAGGCGGAACAGGCGATGTGGCCGGGGAAGGCGCAGACATCGTCGACAAGCTGCACCTCGCCGGTGCGGGCGGCCGCGCCGCAGACGCCGCGCGAGAACGGGATCGTCAGGCATCCGTGGCCGCCCTGGTAGGGCCCGATCCTGAGCATCCCCGGCTCCGTCACGCGGTAGAAACCGGTCCAGTCGAAGCGATCGTCGGCATGGTGCAGCTCGCAGGCCAGCGTGGCCATCAGCGCGATCACGTCGGCCTCGCCGTCGGCGAGGGCCATGATGGTGCTTGCGGCGGTGTCGTAGTCGATCCTCATGACGCGGCGTATCGCACGGCCCGGTCCTTTGCGCCAGCCCTTGCATCCGGGCCGCGCGCCATGGCAGGGGCGCGCGCCGAACGCCCCTGAACGACCCTGACACGCCAAGGAGCGCCATCATGACGACCCTGACACTCCGTCACAACACCGCCCGCGACCTCGATCCGCTGGCGCGGCTTCTGGACGATCCGGCCGATCTGGCCCTTGTGAATCCCCATGCGCGCCATCCGTTCGATCCGGGCGAATGGCAGATGAAGTGGCTCAAGGAGGCCGACGACGAATCCTTTTACCTGCTCGACGAGGCGGGTCGCGAGGTGGGGTTCTTCGTTCTCCGCGTCGGCATCGGCCCGGAAGTGCGCCACTTGACATATGTGTTCGTCGAGGAGGCGATGCGCGGCGGCACCGGCGAAGAGCTCGCGCGGCTGGCAGAGGACGCGGCGCGGGATCTCGGGGCGCTCAGCATCACGCTCAAGGTGGAACTGGACAATGAGCCGGCACTGAAGCTCTACCAGAAGGCCGGTTACGAGGAGCTGTCGCGCCGCGGCGGCATGGCGACGATGCGGCGCGACCTCGACTGACGCGCGGAAAGGCCGCGCCGGTCAGGCCCGCTCGATGGCGATCGCCGTGCCCTCGCCGCCGCCGATGCAGATCGCCGCGACGCCGCGCCTGAGCCCGCGCTTTTCCAGCGCGTTGAGCAGGGTGACCATGATGCGCGCCCCGCTGGCGCCGATGGGATGGCCGAGCGCGCAGGCCCCGCCGTTGACGTTCACCTTGTCGCGGGGCAGGCCCATCTCGCGCATGAAGGCCATCGGGACCACGGCGAAGGCCTCGTTGACTTCCCAGAGATCAACGTCGTCGATACCCCAGCCGATGCGCTTGAGCAGTTTCTGTGCGGCAGGCACGGGGGCGGTGGTGAACCAGCCGGGCGCCTGCGCGTGGCTGGCATGGCCGAGAATGCGCGCGCGGACGTTCAGGCCGCCTGCCCGCGCCGCCTCGTCCGAGGCGAGCACCAGCGCAGCAGCGCCGTCGGAAATGGAGGATGAGTTGGCCGGCGTCACCGTCCCGTCCTTGCGGAAGGCCGGCTTGAGATGCGGAATCTTGTCGGGCCGCGCCTTGCCGGGCTGCTCGTCGACGGTGACCGTCACCTCGCCCTTGCGGGTTGCGATCGTCACCGGCGCGATCTCGCCGTCGAACGCGCCGGTCCTTTGCGCCGCCAGCGCCCCGTCGAGAGAACCGAAGGCGTACTCGTCCTGCGCCTCGCGGGTGAACTGGTAGGTCTCGGCGCAGTCCTCGGCAAAGGTGCCCATCAGCCGGCCCTTGTCATAGGCGTCCTCCAGCCCGTCGAGAAACATGTGGTCCTTGACCTCGGAATGGCCGAGACGCGCGCCGCCGCGCATCTTGGGCAGGAGGTACGGCGCCATGGACATGCTTTCCATGCCGCCGGTGATCATCGTGTCCGCGTAGCCAAGGGCGATCTGGTCGAAACCCGCCATCGCGGCCTTCATCCCCGAGCCGCACATCTTGTTGAGCGTCGTCGCCGGCACCTCCTCCCCGAGCCCGGCGGCAAAGCCCGCCTGCCGCGCGGGGGCCTGCCCCTGCCCCGCGGGCAACACGCAGCCCATCACCACCTCGTCCGCCGTGTCCGCCCGCGCATCGGACAGCGCCGCGCGAATGGCCGCGCCGCCAAGATGCGCGGCCTCGACGCCGTCGAAATCCCCCTGAAAGCCGCCCATGGGCGTGCGGGCGGCGCCGGCAATCACAACGCTCTTCATACTGTCGTTCCTCCTCGTGGTCTCAGGCGGCAGGTTACCGGATCGTAAGGAATGCGGTCTAGCCTTTGGCGTATTACTACCTATGACACGGGACAGATCATGCAGCTTGAGTGCAGCAGACAGCAGGACGCGCTGATCGTGGTGGTGCGGGCCGACCGGATCGATTCGGCCGCCGCGATCCGGTTCAAGGATGCGATGCGCGCCGAAACGGAAAACGCCCCCCGCCGGGTGATCCTTGACCTGGGCGATGTGGTCTTCGTGGATTCCAGCGGTCTCGGCGCGATCGTGGCGGTCATGAAATTCCTTTCACCCGAAAGGTCGCTGGAACTGGCCGGGCTGAACCCGGACGTGGCCAGGGTATTCCGCCTGACGCGGATGGATTCGGTGTTCGAGATTCACGCAGATGCCAGCGCACCGCAGAGCCTTGGAGCCGGCTGAGGGTCGCGAGATGACCCGCCACGGCCGATGCGCCGGGTCGGGGGCACGGTTCGAAACCGAGGTCATCGCAACGCCAGATGCCATTCGCGCCGTCCTGAGCGCCATGTGCAGACGGCTGAGCGCGGGCGGTGCCGGGCCGGCGCTGCTGTCACGGGCGGAGCTGGTGTTGGCGGAGGTCATGAACAACATCGCGGAACATGCCTATGACGGGTCGGCGCCTGGGCGGGTGCGGCTGTGCGCCAGCATCGCGCAGGACGAGTTAAGGGTGATCGTGTACGATTCGGGCCGCCCCATGCCCAGCGGGGCCATGCCCGCCGGTACGCTGCCCGAGTCGTCAGGCCGGGCAGAGACCCTTCCCGAGGGCGGTTTCGGCTGGTTCCTGATCCGCGAGCAGACGGAGTCACTGTCTTACCGTCATGAGCATGGGCAAAACCGCCTGGAACTGCGGTTTCGGCAAAGGGGCGCCGAACGAGAGGCAGAGACCTAACTTTCGCCACAATTCAAGCGTAAATTCGCCAAGAAAGGCCGGCATTCACTGTGTTGTAGCTGCAGATAGCTTCCCTCGGCGCCGCGTTGAACAGCCCCCACCCAGTGCGCGGCGTCGAGGTCTTTACCCGGAACAAGGATGGAAACGCGCCGATTGGCATCCTCCGACGGGGCGGCTAGGGTCCGTCCGAACGGGAAAGACAAGGGAAAGCCTTCAATGCGCGACTTTCATCTGCCGGGCCGCTCCCCGGTGCTTGCCGCCAATGGTATCTGCGCAACCTCTCATCCCCTTGCCGCACAGACGGCGGTGGATATCCTGCAAAGAGGCGGGAACGCCATGGACGCGGCGATTGCCGGCGCGGTCCTGCTGGGGATATGCGAACCCCAGATGACCGGGATCGGCGGCGATTGCTTCGTGCTGTTCAACCCCGGCGGCGGGAACCGAATAGAGGCGATGAACGGGTCGGGCCGCGCGCCGGCGGCCGCGAGCGCAGCCGAGCTGCGGGAGGCGGGCCACCAGACGGTGCCGGTCAACGGGGTCGATGCGGTGACGATCCCCGGCGCCGTCGATGCGTTCTGCCATCTGAGCGAGACGTACGGGCGGCTGGGGCTCGACGCGCTGCTTGCCCCGTCGATCCGGTATGCCGAGGAGGGTGTCCCCGTGGCGCCGCGCGTCGCCTTTGACTGGCCGCGCGCGGGCGAGGTGCTTCAGGGCCATGGCATCACGCATTATTCCAACGGCGGCAGCCCGCTGAAAACAGGCGACATCTTTCGCGCGCCGGGACAGGCCGAGGTGTTGCGCCGCATCGCCAAGGACGGGCGCCGCGCCTTTTACGAGGGCGAGGTGGCCGAGGACATGCTGGCCACGCTGAAGGCAATGGGCGGCGTTCACACGGCCGAGGACTTTGCCAACACGGCGTGCGACACGGCCACGCCGGTTGCGGGCAGCTACGGCGGTGTGGATCTGGTCGAGCATCCGCCCAACGGCCAAGGTGCGGCGGCGATACTCATGCTCAACATCCTCCGGCAGTTCGATATCGCTGGAATGGATCCTTGGGGGGCCGAGCGCGCCCATATCGAGGCCGAGGCGGCCAAGCTGGCCTATGACGCCCGCGACCGGATCATCGCCGACCCCGACCACACCGCGCGGCTTGATTTCATGCTGGCGCCGGAGACCGCGGAGGCGCTGGCGGCGTTGATCGACCCGCTCCAGGCGATGCCGGCAGCCGCCCCTCTGACCGAGGCAGTCCACCGCGACACGGTCTACATCACCGTGGTCGACCGGGATCGCATGGCAGTGTCGCTGATCTACTCTATCTTCCACGGCTTCGGCTCGGGTATCGCGTCGGAGAAGTACGGAATCCTGTTCCAGAACCGTGGCGCGGGGTTCAACCTCACGCCGGGCCACCCCAACGAGATGGCCGGCGGCAAACGGCCCATGCACACCATCATTCCGGGGATGCTGCGCCAGACCGGCGGGGTCGTCATGCCGTTCGGCGTGATGGGCGGGGCGTATCAGCCCAACGGTCACGCGCGGTTCGTGTCCAACCTGCGGGATTTCGGCATGGACCCCCAGGCGGCGATCGACGCGCCGCGCTGCTTTGCCACCGGGGGCGAGATGCGCGTCGAGCGTGGCTATCCCGAGGCGGTGCGGCAGGCGCTTTCGGATATGGGGCACAACGTCGTGGTGCCCCAGGAGGCCATCGGCGGCGCGCAGGCGATCCTGATCCGTCCCGACGGCGTGCTGGAAGGCGGCAGTGACGCCCGCAAGGACGGCTGCGCCCTTGGGTATTGACCCGTTGAAAGCTGCGGATGCGGGGTTCAAACCCCTGACCTGATGACAGCCATGGCGCGGGCGGCCAGCCCGCCCGGCACATAACTGACCCCTAGGCGTGCGCCCCGCCTACGGGTCAGTTCAATTGGAAATGCAGCGGGTAGTGACCATCCTCGAAGGGGCCGAACAGGTCGGGGATATCCGGGTGATCAACCGGCTCGCCGGAGTAGTCGGCGATCAGGTTCTGCTCGCTCACGTAAGCGACGTAGTAGCTCTGATCATTCTCCGCGAGCAGGTGATAGAACGGCTGCTCCTTGGCCGGGCGGCTTTCCTCCGGCAGGGATTCGTACCATTCCTCGGTATTGGAGAACTCGGGATCAACATCGAATATGACCCCGCGGAACGGGTGCTTGCGATGCCGCACCACCTGTCCGATGTGATATTTCGCGCGTGTCGTGTTCATTGTCGTCAGCCCCTACCCGCGCACTTTATCTTTTTCAAGGGGCCTTTGTCCAACGTGCAGCCGGGATTTCTTGGGAAACACATTGTGAACCCCGGATTTACAGTGCCTTCGGCGCGGATTCGGGATTCCGTCGCGCGCCGGTTTTCGTTACCATTGCCAAAAAAACACGTGCGAGCGAGAGGCAGATGAGCAGGGCACTTCGCGTCATTCTGATCCTGCTGCTGGTTGGATCCTGCGGCGGGCGTACCGGCGGGCCGCCGCCATCGAACCTGGACGATGCGTGCGACATCCTCCAGCAACGGCCGCAATATGCCCGCGCGTTCCGCGCGACCGAGCGCCGCTGGGGCATCCCGGTGCATGTCCAGATGGCCACCATCTACCAGGAAAGCAAGTTCGACGGCGAGGCGCGCACGCCCTTCCGCTGGACACTGGGCATCATCCCCATGGGACGCATCAGCTCGGCCTACGGTTACAGCCAGGCGCTGGACGGCACATGGGACGAGTACCGCGAGACGACCGGCCGGTTCGGCGCGCGCCGCAACGATATCCGTGACGCGACCGATTTCATGGGGTGGTACATGGACCAGTCGACCGAGAGGCTGGGCATTTCCAAGCACGACACGCGCAACCAGTACCTTGCCTATCACGAGGGGCGCGCAGGCTTTTCCCGTCGCAGTCACCGCCAAAAACCCTGGCTGATGCGCGTGGCCGACAAGACGGCCGCACGGGCCGAAACCTACGAGGCGCAACTGCGCAACTGCCGCTGGTACTGACGGCCCGTGCGTTCAGCGGTCGGGTTCGTCCACGCCCACGCCGGGGATCTCGAAGCGGTCATTTTCAAGCTGGACGCCCGTCTGCAGGTCGCCCAGAACCACCGTGGTGCGCGCGCCGGCGCTGTCATTGATCACCCATTGGCGAAGCTCCACGGGATCGCCGGTAAAGACAAGCTCGATACTGCCGTATTCCGGGTTCTCGGGGTCCTGTGCCTCGACGATCGTGGTCTTGCCGTCCAGGCTGTGGCCGGTCACCATGCGTTCGCGCGTCAGGTCGACGTCGTTGGCCAGTATGATCTTGAGCGGCGTGCGGTGCAGCGGATAGGCCTCGGGGCCCGTGTTCGACTTGCCGTCGATCACGCCGACGCGCGTCCCGTCCGCGATCACCAGTATGTCGTCGGGCGGATCGTACTCGAACCGCACCCGCCCCGGTCGCTTCAGGAAGATCTGCCCGGTGCTGATCGTGCCGTCGTCGTTGATCTGGGTGAACGCGCCGGCTGCGGTCTTGAACCCGTTGAGGTAGGCCGAGATCTCGCCAAGTGACAGCTTTTCAGCCGCCGCGGGCAGGGCCATCGCGAAGGTCAGCGCCACCGCCGCGGCAAAACGTTTGAAATCCATGTTGGCGCTGCTCCTTCCTGCGCGAATCCGTTCCGATCCTGCCTCGCGGGGCCGCGACATGCGATAACAAGAACCGGTCAACGGGATATCAGCATGCGCGCGCCGAGGATCAAGGCCACGCCCGCCGCCCAAGGCCCCGCCAGCATCAACATGCCCACCCGCACGGCAAGGGCAAGCCGTTGGCGGCAACGGGCAATATCGGCAACATCGCGGCAAAGGGAACGCGCCACGGCCGCCGCGATATGCGCGCACACGGCGCAAGGGCGGCCAGCGCGCCGCTACTGCTCGGGCACGAGGATTTCCCGCTTGCCGACATGGTTGGCGGGGCTGACAACGCCCTGTTCCTCCATCTGCTCGACCAGCCGCGCGGCCTTGTTGTAGCCGATGGCCAGCTTGCGCTGGATGTAGGAAGTGGAACACTTGCGGTCCTTGATAGCGATCTGCACGGCCTGATCGTAGAGCGCGTCGTCACCGTCGGTATTGCCGCCGGTGGACAACCCCAGAACCTGGTCGATGTCGCTGGCCTTCTCCTCCTGCGGGCCCTCCTGAACGCCGCCGACATAGTCGGGCGGCCCGTACGCCTTGAGGTGGTTGACCACCTCCTCGACCTCTTCGTCGGACACGAACGGCCCATGGCAGCGGGTGATCTTGCCGCCACCAGCCATGTAGAGCATGTCGCCCATGCCCAGCAGCTGCTCCGCCCCCATCTCGCCAAGGATCGTGCGGCTGTCGACCTTCGACGTCACCTGGAAGCTGATGCGCGTGGGGAAGTTGGCCTTGATCGTGCCGGTGATGACGTCCACCGAGGGGCGCTGCGTGGCCATGATCATGTGGATTCCGCTGGCCCGCGCCATCTGCGCCAGCCGCTGGATGCATGCCTCGATCTCCTTGCCGGCGACCATCATGAGGTCTGCCATCTCGTCGACGATGACCACGATGTAAGGCATCTTTTCCGGGGTGAACTCCTCGGTCTCGAACACCGGCTCGCCGGTATCGTCGTCAAAGCCCGTCTGCACGGTCCGGCTGAACATCTCGCCGCGGGCCTGCGCGTCCTCGACCCGCGCGTTGTAGCCGTCGATGTTGCGCACGCCCATCTTGGACATCTTGCGGTAGCGCTCTTCCATCTCCGCGACGACCCATTTGAGGGCCACGACCGCCTTTTTCGGGTCCGTGACCACTGGCGAGAGCAGGTGCGGGATGCCGTCATAGACGCTGAGTTCCAGCATCTTGGGGTCGATCATGATCAGCCGGCATTCATCCGGCGTCAGCTTGTAGAGCAGGCTGAGGATCATGGTGTTGATCGCCACCGACTTGCCCGAGCCGGTGGTTCCGGCAATCAGCAGGTGGGGCATCTTGGCCAGGCTGGATATCACCGGGTCACCGCCGATATCCTTGCCGAGGGCCAGCGGCAGGCGCATGTTGCTGTCGCCGAAATCGCGGGTGGCCAGAAGCTCGCGCAGGACGACCATCTCGCGGTTGTCGTTGGGCAGCTCGATGCCGATGACGCTGCGCCCCGGAACGGTGCTCACGCGGGCAGAGAGCGCACTCATCGAACGCGCGATATCGTCGGCCAGCCCGATGACGCGGGAGGCCTTGAGCCCCGGGGCGGGTTCCAGCTCGTACATGGTGACGACGGGGCCGGGACGCACCGAGACGATCTCGCCCTTAACGCCGTAATCGTCGAGCACGTTTTCCAGCATCCGGGCGTTTTCCTCCAGCGCCTCGTCGGAAAGGTGGTGACGCTGGATCGTCTCGGGGTTGGTCAGCAGGCCGAGCGCCGGCAGCTCGAAGTCGGCTTCGGGCGTGTCGTCGAACTGCAGGGCTGGCTGCGCCTCGGCGCGGGCGCGCTCGGAAGGCTCCGGCGCCTTGCGCGGCGGGTGCTGCACCACGTGGCGGGGCTCCGGGGTCGGGATGCGCGGCCGTTGGCCGGTGGCCGTCGCCTCGGGCATTGGCGGCATCCCGTCGGACAGCGGCGCCGGTTCGGGTTGTGGATCGGGCTCCGGCGCGGATTGCGTCACGGCTTGCCCCGCGGTCAGCGGCGGCTCCGGCTTGAAGCCCGGCACCGGCGTCTCGCGCAGGACGAGCGGATCGGGCCTGCGGCCACGACCGCGCGTGAGCGGCTTGTCGGCGTGGGGCTCTTCCGCCGCCTCGTCGGGGTCGGACCGGCGGGCGCGCACCACGTCCGCGATCTTGGCCCGGATGCGATCGGGGCCGGGGGCCTCGGGTTCCTCGCCGTGATAGCTGCGATCAACGAGCTCGGGTTCCGGTTCGGGCTCTGCCCGGCGGATGAGGGCGGGCATCCGCGAGAGAAAACCGCTGGGGCGTTCGGCGGTGTCCGCCGCCGGTTCGGGCCGTGCGGGCGCGGACGGCGCCGGCGCGCTGTGCAGGCTGGGCTCGGGGCGCGCGT